>JAHIZC010000115.1 GCA_018814745.1 Candidatus Omnitrophota bacterium | reverse complement strand
GGCTCGGCAGGCAGGACCCGCTAACTGTAGAGAAAATTTACTTTATTCAAAGCAAAACCCATTCCTTCGGATAAAATCTGCTTGGACCGAAAAGCCCCTTTGTGGATGAAAATTATCATTGGAAATTTTTGGTGGACAAATGGTTTAAAACAGGTAAAATAGTTAATCTACGGAGCTAGAGAATGAAAGTAAAAGTCAAAAAACCTAAATACCATCTTAGAGAAAACGGCGAATTCGTTATCGAGAACTACAACTTCTCCAAGCCATTTGCCAACTTCTTCCCGGGTATTGCCGGCAAATACGGCATCCCGATGTGGGTATTTTATGTCAACCGCGGACAGGGCATAGCCAGTTTCGGCACCCATAATAAGAACCGGGCAATAATGGAATTTATCTCCGCAAATAAAGCCTGGCAGCTCGTCTCCTTACAGGGATTCCGCACTTTTATCAAACTGGCCTCCGGCACTAAGACTATTTTTTATGAGCCCTTCCATAATGGGTTTACGAATCTAAACTTTAATCTGCAGAACCGGATGGTGATTACTTCATACGGCATGACCTTAGAAGAGGAAAATCTATCCTTAGGCCTGGCAGTAAAGGTGGAATTCTTTAATATACCGAACGATAATTATGCAGGACTAGCAAGGATAGTAACAATCAAAAACCTGAGTAGAACGCCTAAAAAGATACAAGTACTCGATGGGCTGCCTCAGATAATACCCTACGGCACAAGTGACTTGTTCATCAAACATCTCAGCCGGACTATTGAAGCCTGGATGAACGTCGAGAACCTCTCCCGCGGCGTACCTTTTTACAAGTTAACGGTTGAACCGCAAGATAGGCCGGAGGTAGTTCATATAAAAGAAGGCAACTTCTATTTAGGCTTCCTTTATAATAGAAACAGGCCTAAGATCATAAAACCGATAATTGACCCGGACTTAATATTTAGTCCGGTAACCGACTTCTCCTGCCCTTACCAATTCTTAAGTCAAAAACCTTTTCAATACCCTAAGAACCAATCAAGTAACAGCAAGACCCCCTGCGCTTTCAGCCTCTTCGATCTAAATTTATCGCCTCAAGAGATAATCAGTTCGTATTCTCTTACCGGCTACATGAGAAGCCTGGATAGCCTGAATGATTCCATCGGAAAGATTATCGCTCCTGATTATATTCTCTCTAAAAAAGAGGAAAATAAAAACCTCATACAGGAGCTGCAACAAGATATATCTACTTCCAGCAGCTCTAAAGAGTTTGACCTCTACGCTAAACAAACATATCTCGATAATATCCTGCGCGGCGGCTATCCTCTGGTTTTTTCCCGCAGATCTGCTAAAGAATCAAACGGGACCCCGCCAGCGGCGGGGAAATCCGCCAGGCCTCAGTCTGTATTTTATCTCTACTCCAGAAAACACGGGGACCTGGAAAGAGACTATAACAAATTTTCATTACAGCCAACCTATTTTTCTCAGGGCAACGGCAACTATCGCGATACAAATCAGAATCGCAGATGTAACGTCTGGTTTAATCCCGAAATTCGCGGCGAAGACCTGGTTTATTTCCTCAACCTGCTGCAAACTGACGGCTTTAATCCTTTGGTGATCAAGGGCACTAGATTTATAATGAAAAAAAACGCCGATCTTAATTCAATACTTAAAGATTCGCTTACGGATGATAAACGGATTTCAGAACTGGCTGCGATCGCCACTAAACCCTTCACTCCCGGAGAGCTGATCCTTTTTATCGAGGATAATGCAATCAAGATCAAGTGCACTTACGATCAATTCCTCGATCTTCTGCTCTCAGATGCAACTAGAATCCAGGAAGCTGAACACGGTGAAGGATTCTGGACCGACCACTGGACTTATAACCTAGACCTTTTAGAAAGTTATCTGGGTATATATCCTGAAAAACTAGCTGAAACACTCTTTGAGAATGAGCTCTTTACCTATTATGATAATGCAGAGATGGTCCGGCCGAGAAGCGAAAAATATATTCTTTATAACGGCCTGCCCAGGCAATTACATTCGGTTGTCAAAAACCATAAAAAGGCAGAAATCATCAATAAGAGAACAACTTACCCTCATCTAGTACGAACCCAATACGGAATCGGAGAAATCTATAAGACTACCCTGGTCAATAAACTGCTTTGTCTCTTAAGTAATAAGATGGCTTCATTTGATCCCTTTGGAGTAGGAATCGAAATGGAAGCGAATAAACCAAACTGGTTTGATGCGCTTAACGGGCTTCCTGCTCTTTTTGGCTCTTCACTCTGTGAAACCCAGGAACTTAAAAGACTTACTCTCTTTCTTAAGCTTTCTTTAGAAAAAGTAAACCCGGAAAAAATCAAAATCACTAAAGAAGTCTATGATCTGCTATCCGGGCTGAACCGGCTCACCCGGGAGTACCTCGATAGCAAATCTCCTAACAAAGATTACAAATTCTGGGATAAAAGTTATACTCTGAAAGAGGAATATCGCCATAAGACCACCCTTGGCTTAAGCGGTATAGAAATCGCAGTTGTCTCTGAGGAGTTAATTGCGATTCTAGATAATCTCCTGGAGAAGATGCGCCTGGGGATTCAAAAAGCTTACGATAGGAACAAAAATATTTATTATGCTTATTTTATCAATCAGGTCAACGGATATGACTCCCTGAAACCTCCTTCTATAAAACCCACTAAATTCACGCAAAAGAAACTACCCTTCTTCTTAGAGTCGCAAATGCATGCTCTGCGATTAAGTGATAATAGAGTTGAAGCCGGCAAGCTATACCGTGCAGTAAAGAGAAGCCCTCTCTACGATAAAAAACTTAAGATGTATAAAGTCACTTCTTCCTTAAAAGAGATGCCCGAAGAGATCGGCAGATGCCAGGTATTTACTCCCGGGTGGCTAGAGAATGAATCAATATGGCTGCATATGGAATATAAGTATCTGCTGGAGATCTTAAAGAAAGGCCTATATAAGGAGTTCTTTTCAGAATTTGAGAAAGTGCTTATTCCTTTTCAGGATCCTCAGAGATATGGGCGCAGTATACTGGAGAATTCTTCCTTTATCGTAAGCAGTGCCTTCCCTGACCGTAATCTACACGGGAATGGTTTCGTAGCACGACTATCCGGTTCAACAGCGGAGTTTGTTAACATCTGGCTGCTGATCAATGCCGGAATTAGGCCCTTCTACCTGAATGATTCTTCTGAATTGAACCTGCGCTTCATGCCTATACTGGCAGGATGGTTATTTGGCCGTGGTGGCAGGTATAGCTTTAATTTTTTGGGGAGAATTCCTATAACCTATCATAACCCCGAAAAAAAAGATACTTTTGGCAGAAATGCCGCCAAAGTAAAAAGAATAGTCCTCAATAGCCGGTCAAAAAATCCAATCAAAATCCAATCTGACCTTATCCCCGCACCTTACGCCCAACAGATTAGGTCCCGTCAAATCGATACAATCGATCTATATCTTGAATAACCCTGCTTTAGAACCTGAAAAAGTGTAAATTTATCAATTGCACAACTTGAAAATTGGTAAATTTTATGATATACTTTAGTTAATGCTTCGACATAGCTCAACATCAATGGTGAGCGGAGTCGAACCATTGACAATCAGGAATACCTAGTGATAAACCCCGTTAGAAATAATGGGGTTTAGCCCGTTAGAGGAAAATTTCTAACGGGGTAAAGGCAAACTAGTAGTAATGCTAGGGCCCCTACTACGCTCCTCAATCTGAATAAGATGGTAGAGCTTCGTAGGGCCCTCCGAAGCCACACCGGTGAATTAATTGTTGGATGGCGAAGGAGGGGCAAAGCTAAGAACCCGAAAAATCGGGTAGTCTGGCTGCCAAAAGGAACAAAACCCTAATGACTTGCCTTTAGGGTTTTCTTTTTTCCGGCTCTAACAATCGGAAAAAAGACCCTGAGTGAGTCCGCCGAAGGCGGACGAATCGAAGGGTAAAATGGCGATTAAGCCCTGGCAAACTTTTGCCTGCCTGCCGGCAGGTAGGCCAGGGCTTTTTTATTTGCGGAGGCTAAGATGAAAAACCTTGTG
>JAHIZC010000114.1 GCA_018814745.1 Candidatus Omnitrophota bacterium | reverse complement strand
TCAGGGCGGCAGGCATAAAAGGAGATTGAATCAAATAAAGGAGATCGAGAAGAAGATAAACTCGCGCAGATAACTTACTCGCACTGACGTGTTCGTAAGTTATCTGCTCATTGAAGGAGCTGATTAGGTGAGATACTTAAAAAATATTGACCCGGAGATTTATCAAGTCATAAAAAATGAGATAAAGAGACAAGAGGATAATCTGGAGCTGATTGCCTCAGAGAATTTTACTTCTTTGGGTGTTCTCGATGCCACCGGTTCGGTGCTGACAAATAAATACGCCGAAGGATATCCCGGGCGTCGTTGGTATGGCGGGTGTATAAATGTCGATCAGGCAGAACAATTAGCTATCGAGCGGGCGAAAAAATTATTTGGCGCAGAACATGTAAACGTTCAGCCTCATTCCGGAACGCAAGCCAATATGGCAGTGTATTTTGCTGCTTTAAAGTTCGGGGATAAAATTTTGGCGATGGATCTATCCGCTGGCGGGCATCTTACCCACGGACATGCGCATAATTTTTCCGGTATGTACTATAATGTTTTGAGTTACGGGGTCAACCGAAAGAGCGAAACCTTAGATTATGACAAGATCAGGGAGTTAGCGAAAAGGCATAAACCCAAGCTGATTGTGGCAGGAGCTTCCGCCTATCCAAGAAAAATAGACTTTAAAAAGTTTCGCCAGATCGCCAATTCAGTGGGTGCCTATCTATTTGTAGATATGGCGCATATCGCAGGCTTAGTGGCAGCCGGCGTTCATCCAACACCTGTCCCTTATGCTGATTTTGTTACTTCTACTACCCATAAAACTTTACGCGGGCCAAGAGGAGGTATAGTGATCTGTAAGAAGGAATTTGCCAGGAAAATTGATACTGAGATTTTCCCGGGTATACAAGGTGGGCCCCTGATGCATGTCATCGCCGCTAAAGCAGTGGCTTTTCGCGAAGCAGCCTCTGTAAAATTCAGGGTTTATCAGAGACAGATAGTAAAAAATGCGCGGGAGCTGGCAAAGGCATTGGCTCTTGAGGATTTCCGTATCATCTCAGGAGGCACGGATACGCATTTAGTGTTAGTGGATTTGTCTAATAAACGTATCACCGGCCGGGATGCCTCCTTGGTTTTAGAGAAAGCAGGTATTACGGTCAATAAAAACCTTATTCCTTTTGATAAAAAAAGCGCTTCCGTTACCAGCGGCATCCGCCTTGGTACATCCGCAGTGACTACGCGCAGGATGAAGGAATTTCATATGAGGAAAATAGCAAAGTTTATCAGTGAGGCGATAGAGAGCAGCGATGACGAGAAGAAATTAGAAGAAATCAGAAAGGAAGTTCTAGTCCTGACTAGGAAATCTCCTTTATACCCCAAACTTTGCGAGGATAAATGAAAAGAAAAACGTATAGAAGACCGAGTTGGGACGAGTATTTTTTAGAGATGGCAAGTTTAGTTGCAAAAAGAGCGACCTGTTTGAGGCGCCGAGTGGGAGCAGTGATCGTAAAAGACAAAAGAATATTAGCTACCGGATATAACGGAGTCCCCTCGGGACTTAAGCATTGTTTGGATGTCGGTTGTATACGCAAGAAATTAAAGATCCCTTCCGGCGAGCGCCATGAGCTTTGCCGGGCCTTACATGCGGAACAGAACGCACTTATCCAGGCTTCTTTATACGGCGTCAGCTTAAAAGGAAGTATACTCTACGCCACTAATCAGCCGTGTGTGATTTGCGCTAAGATGTTGATTAATGCCGGCATTAAAGAGATTGTCGCCGGCTCCGGATATCCTGATACAATGGCGAAGGATTTCTTAAAGGAAGCAAAGATCAAACTCAGAAGAGTATAAAATGAGATGTCCTTATTGCGGATACAAGGAAGATAAGGTCGTAGATTCTCGCGCTACTGCCGAGGAGTCAGCGGTCAGGCGCAGACGCGAATGCCTGAAGTGCGGTAAGCGTTTTACTACCTATGAATATATAGAAGAGGTTTCTTTGATGGTGATCAAGAAAGACGATCGGCGCGAAGTTTTTGACCATAAGAAAATTTTGGCGGGTATTATCAAAGCCTGTGAGAAGAGGCCGGTAAGCGTTGAGAAGATGGAGGGGATTGTTACGCAGGTAGAGCGTTCGATTCAGAAGAAATCTGACCGCGAAGTTCATTCTACCCGCATCGGTGAATTAGTGATGGAGAAATTAAAATTACTCGACGATGTGGCATATGTCAGGTTTGCTTCTGTATACAGGCAATTTAAAGATGTAGGGCAGTTTATGGTAGAATTAAAGGATATTTTAGGAAAGGAAAAAAGCAAACCGGTAAAACGTTAGGAGATTCAAATGATTGAGATGGAATTAAATAAAATTGTGATTGATGAGAAGAGGCATGATCAGTTGATTGTCCTGAAAGAGAAGGATGGCAACCGAGTTCTGCCTATTGTTATCGGGCTTGCCGAAGCTTCGGCGATAAAATTAAAAATCAGCGGTTTTAATCCGCCTCGGCCTTTAACCCATGACCTCTTGCAGTCTACGATTGAAAATTTAGAAGCCAGTATTGATAAAATTATCATTGATAAATTAGAAGAGAGTACCTTCCACGCCAAGTTAGTCATAAAAACCGGAAATGGTGTCGAAAAAGTGATCGATGCCCGTCCGTCTGACAGTATCGCCCTTGCAGTGAGGGCGCATGCACCCATATTTGTTGAAGACGATATAATCAAACAGTCAGAGATATTTAATCAAGAAAAATAATATCTCCATACCGCTTATCATGAACCTCAGGCTTAAGTTCCATCCCAAGGATAAGGTAATCCTAGAATCCGTTTATTCATTTGCTAAAACAAAAAGAGTGAGATTGTATCTGGTGGGAGGAATTCTGCGGGATATCCTCTTGGCAAGAGTCAAGAAAAACCCGGATTTTGACTTTTGTTTAGAGAAGGGCGCAATAAATTTTGGGAGATTACTCGCTAAAGAGATCAGGGCGGGATTCGTAGTTTTAGATAAAGAGCATGGGGCCTGCCGTTTAGTTTACCCCGTTAGAGGCAAGCTGCCGGAGACAACCGTCGGACACCTGCGGTGTCCTGCCTCTAACGGGGTTAAAAAGGCCAAAGCTAAAATTTACACCTTAGATTTTACTGATTTTCGGGGTAAAACCTTAAAGAAGGATCTCCTGCATCGCGACTTTACTGTAAACGCTTTAGCCTTAGAAT
>JAHIZC010000009.1 GCA_018814745.1 Candidatus Omnitrophota bacterium | reverse complement strand
GCCTGGGGATTTATTATCTTTTCGTATATCACAGGAATATGCGTATCATCTTTTTGCTGGGTATATTGTCATTTCTTGCGGGATTATACATCGAATTAAAAGGTATGGAGTTAGTAATTTTATGCATCACTATAACCTTGGTATTTATGGCGGAAATTTTTAATACTGCGATTGAGATGCTGATGAATATGTTGACTACTAAGTACCGTGCGAGAATAAGATTGGTGAAGGATATCGCAGCAGCAGTGGTTTTATTAACTGCCTTAAATTCATTAGCAGTTGGGTATATATTATTCGTAAAAAAAATATTCGGATAAGTGAGGACGTAAGTTATGGAGCGAAAGCGACATAACTTATATGCCCGAACTTACCCCGCTCTTTTGGCGAAGATGAAATTAATAGTTGATTTCGCCAAAAGGGCGGGATTAAATTCGCAGACGGCCTTCGGCCTACGACTTACGTCGTTTATGCTCCGTAAGTCGTCTGCTCATTTAAAAGGAGGTTGGGATGAATAGGATTTTGGTTGTGGATGATGACCAGGGGATCAGGGATTTAATCAAAGAGAAATTAGAAAAGAGTGGATACAAGGTAATTACAGCTGCATCGGGCCAGGAGGCTTTGATTCTCTATAAGACTAACCGCCCTGATCTGATTATGCTGGATATTGCCATGCCGGGAATTGACGGTTATCAGACCGCTGTGGAATTAAGAAAAGATCCTAAAATCGAGCATGTGCCGATTTTATTTTTGACCGGCAAAGATATTCAGGAAGAAAGCATTATTGAGCATTGCAAGGGGATTGACAATTGTGGCTACGTCCCCAAGATTTTTACCTTAGAGCAGTTATTAGATAAGGTAAAAGAAATCATCGGTTAATTTTTGGCGGCGTAACTCAGCCTGGCAGAGTAGCCGGCTCATACCCGGTATGTCGGTGGTTCAAATCCACCCGCCGTCACCATATTTTACTTTAGGCGGCGTATTTAAATTAGCAAAGGTTCTCCCGACCAGCTATGTTATAGCAGTCGGGACTGCGCCGAAGGTAAGAGTGCGCAGCGGCTTGAAATCCTCTCGCCGCCATAAAGTATACTGGTTCTCCCGACCAGCTATGTTATAGCAGTCGGGACTGCGCCGAAGGTAAGAGTGCGCAGCGGCTTGAAATCCTCTCGCCGCCACCATTTTTTTATCCGCTTTAAAGCTTTAGAAAAATTCGTCAGTTAGCAAGAATCTAACAAAGTTATTCTTAATATTAGAAAGGGGAGTATAGATGAATGCTTTTCTCTGGGCAGTAATCGCTGCATTGATCTGGGGGGTCGTGCCTTTGATAGAAAAAGCCGGTTTAGCAAAAGCAGAGCCTATGCCTGGACTATTTTACAGAAGTGTGGGAGTATTAATCGGGCTTCTGCTGTTAGGCTTGTTTATTGTCAAGCCGCAAGAGATTAAATCAGTAGATTCCCGCTCGATCGGGTTTCTAATTTTGGCCGGTTTCTTAGCAAGTATTGTGGCTCAGAGCTGTTTTTATAATAGTTTAAAATTTGGTGAAGTTTCAAGGGTTGTGCCGATTGCCGGAAGTTTCCCTCTGATTACTTTTATTTTGGGAGTTTTATTTTTTGGCGAATCCTTAACACTCTTAAAAGCTTCGGGTGCGGTGTTGATTGTTCTGGGAATTTGGGCGCTTAAGATAGGGTAAGCAGCTTAGAAAGCGCTTTCATATTGCTCGCCAGGAGAGATGTAAAGCAGTATTAAATATAGTATAGTTTATGGTGGAGGAGTAAAGTTATTATGGCGCTAGATCGGGTCAGGGGAAAAAATAAGATTAGCTATTTAGATGTTTTCGATTTCCTTCCAGAAACAGTCCTGCTGATTGATCCCAAGAATTATAATATTCTCGATGTAAATAATGCTTATTTAAAGAAACTGGGTATAAGCCGGGATAAAATTATCGGCAGGAAGTGTTTTGAGGTAATTCATAAAAAATCCCGTCCTTGCAGAGGAGCATTGGAAAAATGCCCCTTAAAAGAAACTTTAAGAACCGGTAAAGCCAATATAGTTGAGCATATCCATTACGATAAGCAGCGCAAACCTTATTATATAGAGGTACTTACATCGTTGGTAAAACCTTCTTCCGGAAAGAGAAAAGTTCTCCTGCATCTTAGTCGTAATGTTCCCTTGCATAATCATTTGAATAAGTCAATTGACGATGCCGGCAAGAGGTATCTTAAGTGCTTAAAGAATCTAGCGATGAATGATCAGCTTACAGGAGTTTATAATTATCAGTATCTTATGGAGAGATTGCCTGTGGAAGTCTATCGAGCGAGAAGATATAATGATCCATTCTCTTTAGCAATCATAGATATTGATTATTTCAAGTCCATAAACGATATCTACGGATATCAATCCGGAGATCTCCTCCTCTCCGATTTCTCTAATTATATTAAAAAGCAATTAAGACAGAGTGACATATTGACTAGGTATTCCGGGGAGGAATTTATAATTCTTATGCCCAAAACCGGAAAATTGGACACATTATTTTTTACAAATCGCCTGCTCACTAATATCAGTGGTAAGATTTTTAGAATAAAGAAAGTCAATATTAAGCTTAAGGTTAGTATTGGTACTGCTACCTTTTCAGAAGATGGTAGATGTGATAGCGCGCATAGGTTATTGAATGCTCTGGATCAGGCTTTGCGCCGGGCAAAGGACACGGGAGGAAACAGGGCGATTGACTATAGCGATCTATATAAAGAGAAGAAAGTGGCGGACAAAAAAATCAACACCTATGATGAAGTAAGTATTCTGAAAAGAAAAGTTAAGAATTTATCTGATAGCGTAGACCGCGTGGTATTAGAGTCGATATACGCTTTTGCAAAATCCTTAGAGGCGCGAGATTATTATACCGCAGAGCACGCCGAGGAGATGGTTTCTCTTGTTTTGAGGTTGGGGGTAGAATTAGGATTGAGCAAGGAGATGCTCAATAATTTAGAAAAGGGAGCGATGCTTCATGATATAGGCAAGATTGGTATAAGTGATGCTATTCTAAGAAAAAAATCTAAACTTACACACCAGGAATACAGAGTGATTAAAAACCATCCTAAGATCGGAGCAGAGATTATTAGGGCAATTCACTTTTTAAAAGAGGTTGTACCGGTTGTCTTACACCACCATGAAAAATGGAATGGAAAAG
>JAHIZC010000113.1 GCA_018814745.1 Candidatus Omnitrophota bacterium | reverse complement strand
TAGGCGTTAGTTCTTTAGCCATTGCTTTAGCTGCACAAGACACTATTTCTAATATTATCGCCGGGTTTATGATTATGATTGATAACCCTTTCAGAGTAAGGGATAAAATTAAGCTGCCTTCCGGCGAAATAGTGGAAGTGCTGGATATAGGCATCCGCAGGACAAAATGCCTGGCCGAAGACGGCGCGATTATAATAGTCCCTAACCTTGATCTAAGTAAAAATAAAATAATCAATTTTACATACGGAGAAGAAAGAAAAAGAACGGCTCAAAGATGAAGAATCATTATTCGAAATATATCGGTAAGTATAGCTGGCAGATTAAGGGAGAGGGTTGGGTAAGATCTCTTCAGGGCGTAAGAGAGTCGCAGTTTGCATTAGGAAACGGCTATCTCGGTAGCCGCGCGGTTTTAGAAGAGCTGCCTTATGATGCGAAACCCGGGACTTATATCGCCGGCTTATATGATAGAATGGGCGCTCAGGTGGCAGAATTGGTTAATCTGCCGAATCCGTTTAATTTTAAGATTACAACTGACGGCGAAAAGGCCGGGGTTGTCACGATGGATATTATAGAGCATAGGAGGATCCTGAACTTGAAGCACGGCTTGCTGCTCAGGCAGGCTGTTTTTCAGGATACTAAAAAGAGAAGATATGATTATCAAAGTTTAAGATTCTTATCTATGCATAATAAAAATATCGCAGTAATGCAGGTAATTTTTAAGCCTTTGGATGAGGATGGAATTGTATCCATTCAAACGGGTATGGATACCTCCGTGTATAATTCCGGGACTTTAATCGAAGGCCGGAAAAGACATTTTAGAGTCAGGGAGCTCGGTCAGTTTAAAAATGAGGGTTATTTAATAGTCGATACCTATGATAAGTTACATACGGTAATATATCGGAGCGGTTTGTACTATCATACCCGCGGGAAAAAGATAATCGCTAAGGATAATATATTTGAGTTGGATCTGCGTAAGGGGCAAAGTGTTACTTTTACTAAAATAGTTTATATTGATAATTTTGTGAAGCAGGGAGATCTTGAGAGTGCGAAAAGATCATCAGAGAATGGCTTTAGAAGGGCGTTTAATGCCGGTTTTAACCCTTTACTACATAAACACGTTAAGGCCTGGGATAACCTTTGGGATACGGCGGAAGTTTCAATATGGGGAGATCCGGATACCGAGAAGAATTTCAGATTTAATATTTACCATATGCTGATCTGCGCTCCGCGATATAATGGCTCAACCAGTATAGGGGCTAAAGCCCTGACAGGCGAAGGTTACCGTGGCCATATATTCTGGGATATGGAAATTTTTCTCTTTCCGTTCTACCTTTATGTATTACCGGAAGCAGCGAGAAATATGCTTTTATATAGGTATAAACGGCTGGATGCGGCACGAAGCATGGCTAAGGAGAACGGCTATAAAGGTACTATGTTCCCGTGGGAATCTGCTGATTCAGGCAGAGATGAAACACCTGACCGCGCCAGAGATTTAGACGGGAAAGTAATTAAGATCCATACCGGCCAGATGGAGCATCATATAACCGCAGATATTGCCTATGCATTCTACCATTATTACAATGTTACCCAGGATGAAAAATTTCTTAAAGATTATGGTTATGAGGTGTTCTTTGAGACGGCAAGATTCTGGGCCAGCCGGGTTGAATATAATAAAAGACTGAAGAGCTATGAGATCAAGCATGTTATCGGCCCTGATGAATTCCATACGGATGTAGATAACAATGCTTTTACTAATATGATGGCAAAATGGAATCTGATTACTGCTTATAAATTTTCCCAAAAATTGAAAACAACAGATCCGCAAATTTATAAAAAGTTAATTACGGAACTTAATCTTACGAGAAAAGAAATTTGTTCCTGGAGGGCTATTGCAGCGCGCATCTGTATGAACGTGTCTAAACAGCGGATAATCGAACAGTTTGATGGTTATTTTAAGAAAAGATATATTAAAATAACCGATCGGGACGAACATCATCTGCCGATTGTTTCG
>JAHIZC010000112.1 GCA_018814745.1 Candidatus Omnitrophota bacterium | reverse complement strand
CGCGAAGGCCTTTACGGAACCTCTCAAGGAGACTATCCTGATAACTATAAACGATTCGCTTTCTTTACAAAAGCCATACTTTCGGTAATCGAAGTTATCGGCAACACTGATATTATACACTGCAATGACTGGCAAACAGCACTGGTCCCGCTCTATTTAAAGAAGTCTCCTGGCAATAAAATCAAAACGCTTTTTACGATACATAATATGGCTTATCAGGGCTTATTTAACCCCGGGGTAATGCCTGAGCTGGGCTTACCCTCTGAATTATTCACTCCAGAAAATTTAGAATTTTACGGTAAACTTAATTTCATGAAGTCAGGGATCATTTTCTCTGATGCGATAAATACGGTAAGCGAAAGATATGCTCAGGAAATTCAAAGCAAGGAATTCGGCTGCGGCCTGGATGGCTTACTGCAAACGCGCAAATCAAGCTTATACGGAATTACTAACGGCGCGGACTACACAGTATGGAATCCGTTAACAGATAAGCACATCGTAACAAATTATGACGCAAAGAGCATAAAAAAGAAAGAAGAGTGCAAAAAGGACCTATTGAAACATTTTGGCCTTAATTATGATCAAAAGAAACCGGTAATCTCAATGATTACACGGTTAGCAGAACAGAAAGGCATTGACCTGGTTGCGGAAAATATCAAAAAGATCCTTGCCCTGGGAGTTTATTTCGTGCTGCTTGGCACCGGAGATGAGAAATACAATAACCTCTTTCAGGAAATTGCTAAGCAAAATAAAAGCTCCACGGGGATCAAGATTGCTTTTGATAATTCTCTGGCGCATAAAATCGAGGCCGGCAGCGATATGTTTCTTATGCCTTCCCGTTACGAACCTTGCGGATTAAACCAGATCTATAGCCTAAAATACGCAACCGTCCCTATTGTCAGCGCAACCGGAGGGCTGGATGATACAATCCAAGACTTTAATCCCTCCTCTCTTTCAGGAAACGGCTTGAAGATCTCCCCTCTATCTTCTGAAAATCTATACGCCACAATAAAAAAAGCAGTTGAACTTTATCACGATAAAAAGAAGTGGCTTGCGTTGCAGAAAAACGGGCTTCACTGCGATCTCTCCTGGGAAAAATCAGCAAAAAATTACCTTAAGCTATATCAAAAGATCCTGGGGAGATAAATCATGAACGATGCCTTCCTGGCCATCGGACTCCATTTTCACCAGCCAATCGGCAACTTCGAAGATATCCTAGAAAGAGCTTTAAAAAATTGTTACCTCCCTCTGATTGAAACAATCTACGCATATCCGGATGTCAAACTAAGTTTACATATTTCCGGATGCCTCTTAGATTATTTCGAATCAAAACACTCACAAATAATTTTGGAAAAAATTAGTGAAATGGCGGCCCGAGGCCAAATCGAACTTATCGGCGGAGCCTATTACGAACCGATCCTTACTGCAATACCGAAAAATGACCTTATCGGACAGATAAAGATGATGCAGGATTATCTACGCAGAAAATTTAACTACCCTGCTAAAGGAATGTGGATACCGGAGAGGGTTTGGGCACCGGAGCTCTCTAGCGTGCTTAATTCAGCAGGAGTTAAATACTGTATTCTTGATGATACGCATTTTTTAAAAATCGGCATTGCAAAAGAAAAACTTTACGGCTACTTTACGACTGGAGGAAAAAGCAAGGATATTGCCGTTTTCGCTTCAGACAAAAAACTTCGCTACAGTATACCGTTTGGGCAGTCCGATGAAATAATTAATTATTTCCGGGAAATTGCACAGAAGCAAAAAGAACCATTATTCGTTTACGGTGATGACGCGGAGAAATTCGGCGAATGGCCGGGAACATATAAGTGGGTCTTTGAAGAAGGCTGGCTGAAGAATTTCCTTGAGGCATTAAAAACAAACAGCAGCTGGCTTAAAACCATCCACTTTTCTGAATACTTCAAAAAAATCCCTGCGCAAGACAATCTAGAACTCAAAGAAGCTTCTTACGATGAGATGATGGAATGGAACAATGGTTCATGGATGAACTTCCTAGATAAGTATCCGGAGTCAAATCAGATGCATAAAAAAATGTGCTATGTAAGCTCTAAGCTAACTAAGGCTCTTAAAACAGTAAAGGATAGACAAATACTTCAAGAGGCTCAAAGACACCTCTACAAGGGACAATGTAACTGCGGTTACTGGCACGGAGTATTCGGTGGCCTATATCTTTATCATCTGCGTAATGCGATTTATAATCATTTGATTGAGGCGGATAAAATAATTGACGGCATTATGCAAAAAAATAAGTACTGGAATAGAACAAATCTGGTTGACTTTGACCAAGACGGTATAAAAGAGGTTATTTACGAAGACCGAAACCTTGCCCTTTATTTTGACCCTCAGGAAGGCGGCGTATTAAAAGAGCTCGACTACCGGCCGCTTGCGATAAATTTCATTAATACCTTATCGCGTAAAAAAGAGCCTTATCATGCAAAAATCGCTCAAATCAGAAACAGCACCAAAGAAGAGCTAATTCACACAATACACGAAGATTATAAAAAAGTTGACCCTTTGATTAACAGCAACTTTATTTATGATCCTTACCCCCGCTACTGCTTTAGAGACCACTTTATTAATGAAGATACTAACCTTGTATCCTTTATAAACGGCTCTTTCGGCGAACTTGGCGACTTTTCTTCCGGCGCTTATAAGGTAAGAAAAAACGGCAAGATCACTTTAATCCATAGCGCAAGAATCAAAGAAAAGAAAATTACGTTAATTAAAGAATTTATGGTAAAATCAGCATGTCAGCTGCAGGCAGTCTACAGTATTGAGGGAGATAAAAAAGATGACCTCCCGATCTTATTCGGAGTCGAATTCAACTTGACTATGCCGCATCTTAATTCAGGAAGGTACTCTTATTACTCTTTAGACAGTAAACCATGCAGCTTAGAGGAACAAAATTCTTTAGCAAAAAGTGATTCTTTTACAATCGCAGATGCAGAAAAAGAAATCAGCCTAAGATTTGACTTTTCCCGAGATACAGAAAAAATATGGTATTTTCCGGTTAAGACAATCTCGCAATCGGAAAGAGCGTACGAATTAAATTTTCAATGTTCCTGCATTATGCCGTTATGGAAATTGAATTTCTCTAAAGAAAAAAAATATCGCCTCATGATAGATTTATCATTCATGAAATAATAGATAGAAAGGTTGGTATAAATGTCAAAGGATAAAACTGACAAAGATTTACGCTATGAGCAAATGGCGGGAAACATAGCTAAGTTTGATACTCCTGAGGAAGAGCATATTTCAAAAAGGATTAACTTACCCCACGGGTACGATCACGACAGAATCGTTCTGATGGTAAGAGACCCCTGGTGGATATTCACCTACTGGGAAATCACGCAGCAGAAAGAAGATACCGTAAAGAAAGAGTTACAAAGACGTAAGAAAAAAATTGCGAAGTCGGTCTTGCGCGTTTACGAAGTAACCGGAGTAAAAAATTTTAACGGCACCAATGCCCGGCGTTATTTTGACATTGAGCTAAAGAATATGGCGAGAAGCTGGTATATTGATACCGGTACACCGAATAGCTCCTGGTGTGTAGAAATCGGCATCTTAAGCGAAGACGGAGAATTCTTTGCTTTGGCGCGTTCAAATATTGTAAAAACCCCGCGTTTCGGGCCTTCTGATCTTCTTGACGAAACATGGATGTGCCAGGAGGATTTGTATTGGAAGCTTTTTGGCGCTTCCGGTGGTTTTGGTATCGGGAAAAGTTCAATGGAGATGAAAGAAATGTTAGAAAAACGCCTGGCAGAATGGGTAACTTCCGGGGCATTCGGCGGCTCAGCAAGCTTCTTTTTAACCCACAAAAAATAATATGGAAAAAGGCTATCTTGCATTTATCCTTCACGCCCACCTGCCTTTTGTAAGGCATCCGGAGCACGACAGCTTCTTAGAGGAAAGCTGGTTCTATGAAGGAGTGATTGAAACTTATATACCTTTGATAATCATGCTTAACCGGCTCCTCGAGGATAAAATAGATTTCAAAATTACGCTCTCCTTAAGCCCTACACTTCTGGCGATGTTTGAAGATGAGCTGCTCAACTTACGCCTCGAAAGAAAATTAAAATCCTTGATTGAACTTTCCCAAAAAGAGATCCAACGTAACAAAAACGATGCTTATCTATCCCCCTTGGCGAAAATGTACCATGACATGTACTGCGAATTTTTAGAGATTTACTCTCATCGCTATCAACATCGCCTGATAAACGCCTTTAAAGAATTTGATAAAACAGCGAGTATCGAACTGATTACCTGCGGCGCCACGCACGGTTACTTACCTCTGATGGAACTCTACCCGCAGGCGGCAAGAGCGCAGATCGAGGTTGCCGTAAACTCCTACAAGAATATCTTCAGCCATACCCCAAAAGGCATCTGGCTTCCGGAATGCGGCTATTACCCTGACCTTGATAACATCATCAAAGATGCCGGGATACGCTATTTTATCCTTGATACGCACGGAATACTTTTTGCACAGCCGCGTCCCCGCTTTGG
>JAHIZC010000111.1 GCA_018814745.1 Candidatus Omnitrophota bacterium | reverse complement strand
GTTCTCATAATTCTAAATCTAGGTAGCGGGCTTTGGCTTGGCTATTTTCTCGCAGCACCGCTCGGATTTTCCCACCGAGGAAAATCTGCGTCCTTCGCTTACGCTCAGGACGCAGCCCTGAGTGAAAACGAAGGGCTGCGCTTGGAGTTTCTGCTCGCTCTCACCGAATACCTGATAGCAGGTGAACCCTGGCCGCTCGCACAAACTACATGCTGCTCTAAAACACCCAACCCATCCCGCTAACAGCTAATAATAGTTTTTCAAAAAACTGAAACAATCTTTAGGAGATAGATTTAGGCTGCCCTTTTACTCTGGGGCGGGGGAAGCTTCTAATTGCCCTGTTCCGGAAGCTTTCTTTAGTTCTTCAAGAAATTCAGGATGCATTTTGCCTTTCAAATCCTGGACTTTCTTCACATCTTCCCAACTCTTATCATAATCCTGCTTAGAGAAATATGAAACTGCACGGTTTATATAGGCACTAGTATAATTCTCATCAATTTCTATTGCCTTACTATAATCAGCTATGGCCTGGTCAGATTCACTTTTTCTATCATATGCTAATGCCCGACCATAATAATAATCAGCTTCATTAGAATTTAATTCTATCGCCTTATTGTAGTCAACTATAGATTTATTGTAGTTTTCTTTATTATAGTATAAAAGTCCCTTGTCGTAATAAACAGTAGCTAAGTTGCGTCGTGCTTCTGCATCGGTTGGCTTGATTTCTAATGCTCTACTATAATCGGCAATTGCGTTATCAAAGTCAAATTTTTGTGCGTATGCGTAAGCCCGAAAATGATAGGCGGGAGCTGACCGTGGCATAATATCAATTATTTTCGTATATTCTGCAATTGCTTCATCATACATACTTTTCCTTACATAATCTTCTCCTTTGTTAGAAGCTACGAGAACATTTATCCTGTCACATCCGCTACAAATAATAAGTAAAAAGGGAATTAAAAATAACAAACTAAATAGTTTTAACTTTAAGTTTTTCATCTCTCCTCCTGCCTCCTTAATTATATTACTTCCATTTCAAAATGATAAAGAGCTACGTGATGGGTGTGCGAAAAATAATGCAGGCTCCGGTGAAATCCCTGAAAGTACTAATAATGTTTGCGCGCAGCATAGATGAAATTTAAAAAGTACTTTCTTATAGATTGTTCTGTAAGCTTAAACTGGTTTGTTCCGAAGAAATAATCCAGAAGTGCTTCGCGTAAGCGGCAAAGTTCTTTAAGGCGGGGATAACCCTTAGTATCTTCTAAGGTCAAATTTAATAACTCAAGACTTCGTTCAAAAGCTCTCTGACAATAAGTAGCATTATGTTTTGTCTGCCAGTTAAGAGCGCGCTCCACTTCACTGCCAATATTTGCCATTTGTTCAATAAATGACTGTTGGTACCAATGACCTGCTGCAAGATTTTTATGTTGATAATTCACCGCTTAATCCTCTTTTCAACGATTTCAATGATTTTCTTACGTATTTCTTTATCCTCCACGCCGCGGCTTCTGTTATTCTGTGAAGGCCGCATATTGATTATGGAATCAAATTCAACGAATTCATTACCCTGCATTTTAGGATAAAAATTAATCCCCCAAAGGTTCTTCTGTTTCGAACCATTCTCAAGAAGCAATGCTTCTAAATCAGAATGAAGTTCCGCATCAATCGCGATAATTTCCTTCTCAACGTCGATGACCGCCTTTAATAAATCTTCGAACATATCGGCAGCTATCTGTTTGAGTTCTTCGTTTGTTATTGTCGCGGTTATTATCTTCATTGCAATAACCTAAATTATATCACTTTTGTTTCAAAATGGTACAAGAAATAAATTGTTTTAGTAATTCTAATGCTTTTAGACATGATTGTTTTCTTATTGAGTTTCGTGTGCCTTTAAAGTGGAATTTTTTGCAAATGGTTTTATTCTTGCTTGCTATAGCGATGAAGACGGTGCCTACTGGTTTAGTAGAGGTACCGCCGGTTGGTCCGGCTATACCGGTGATCCCGATTCCAAACTCTGTTTTAGCGAACCTGCGTACATTTTGCGCCATTTTGCCAGCTACAGATTTAGAAACCGCGCCGTTTTTCCTAATCAATGCATAGGGAATCTTCAGGATTGATTCTTTAGCTTTATTACTGTAACAGACTACGCCGAGGATAAAATATTGAGAACTGCCGCTATGATCAGTAAGCAGTTTTGATAATAGTCCACCGCTACAGGATTCAGCTACGGCAACGCTTAGTTGGTTTTTAATCAGCTTCCTATGTAGTTCTAGCATAAGAGTTATTATAAGCACTTTTAATTATATTGACACATTCGTCCTGAGCGAGTAAAACGAGCGAAGGACTCAGTGTCAACACTGAGTATAACATAAAAATAAATTTTTGTATACGAATGTGTTGACAAGATAAGATTTTGTGTTATACTAACTTTTTGTTAATCTTCGGGGTAGGGTGAGATTCCCGACCGGCGGTTAAGCCCGCGAGTCCCGGTATTTCGGGGCAGATCTGGTGAAATTCCAGAGCCGATGGTAAGTCCCGAGTGCCAAGCGATTAAGAGATTAGGCACGAGGGAAGAGTCCAGAAGGGAGAAGATTAAAATTATCATACCCGAAGGTTGTCTTCGGGTAAAACTTTATATGGGCACATTTAACTCAATTTCAGAAGTATTAGAGGATCTAAAGCAAGGCAGGATGGTCATTGTGGTAGATGACCAGGATCGTGAAAATGAAGGCGATCTGGTGATGGCGGCTTCATCTGTCAGGCCTGAAGATATAAATTTTATGGCCAAGTATGCCCGCGGCCTTATATGTGTACCTATGGAGGAGGATAGATTAAGGGAATTAGATTTAGAGCCGATGCTCAAAGAAAGGGCTCAGCTCTCCAAGGAGGACCCTTTTGGTACTGCCTGGATGATCTCAGTAGATGCATCTCTTGGTATTACCACCGGGATATCCGCATATGACCGTGCTCGTACCATAGAGGTTCTAATAAGTCCACAGAGTAAACGGGAAGATTTAATCAGGCCGGGACATACCTTTCCTTTAAGGGCAAGGGCCGGCGGAGTACTGGTAAGGGCAGGCCATACTGAGGCAGCGATTGATTTTATGAGATTAGCCGGATTGTATCCAGCAGGAGTAATCTGTGAGATTATGAATGATGATGGAACAATGGCGCGATTACCCCAGCTTCTAGAGTTCGCAAAGCAGCATAATCTGAAGATCTGTTCTATCGCAGACCTGATTAAATATCGCAGAAGTTCCGAGAAGTTAATTGAGAGAGTAACGGAGACAAAACTCCCTACGCAATCCGGTACATATAAGTTGATCCTCTATCGGGATCTGATCAGCGGTAAAGTCCATTCAGCACTTGTATTAGGTAAAATGGATCCAAGCGGATTGCTAGTACGTGTACACTCGGAATGTCTAACCGGAGATGTATTCGGATCTTTACGCTGTGACTGCGGCAGGCAGTTGGATATGGCGATGCAGATTATCGGAAAAGAAAAACAAGGCGTAATCCTATATATGAATCAGGAGGGGCGCGGCATCGGCTTAGTGGATAAGATTAAGGCCTATAGTTTACAGGATAGGGGATTAGATACGGTGGAGGCAAACGAGGCCTTAGGCCATGCAGCTGATCTTAGGGATTACGGGATCGGAGCGCAGATACTGGTGGATTTAGGCATCAAGTATATCAGGCTGCTTACAAATAATCCCCGTAAGATCGTAGGGTTAGAAGGTTATGGCCTGAGCGTTATTGAGAGAGTGCCTTTGGAAATTGCGCCTAATTCTGCAAATTATCAGTATCTTAAAACTAAAAAGGAAAAGTTAGGACACGATTTGAGCATTGAATAAAACACTATAGCTCTTTGGTTAATAAGAGATTCGGTTGATACATAAAGGCACCTCCTGAATTTTGTGAAAGGCATGATTTTAGACTGATTTTAGCACGCTAAATTCAGGGGTG
>JAHIZC010000110.1 GCA_018814745.1 Candidatus Omnitrophota bacterium | reverse complement strand
GAAAGCCGGATCATACTACTTTTCTATAATTATATAGATCCGAACACGGCGATGAATTATCTTGCTAAGCATATTGCCACTTTAGGCGGAGGAGACCGAAATAGGCTGTTGAGATTCATTAAATCAGATAAGTTTGAAAAGTTTCTCAAAGGCGAGCTTGAAGTCTCCGGATCAAGGCGCTTACGAAAAAAAGTGAAAGTGATGCTTGAGAAGGCGAGGGTGATGAATAATCGGGCGAAACTGTTTGTTCAAGAACCGCGTAATATAAAATTTGTAATTAAGAATTTAAAAGGCAGCTATATTTACGAGAAGTATGTCGTTGATTCAAGTTGTCAGATCGACTGTCCATTTAAAGCGGTTGAAACCAAAGAAGTGGTTACTTCTGATGTTTATACGGAGAGATTGACAATGAATCCCTACTCTTTAAATCTGATCATTTTAGATCTCAAGCCTGCAGAAGCGGAAGAAGAACAAGAGATAAAAGAGCCTGTTGCGCCTGTCGTCGAAGAAGCAGCCGCGCCTGTCGTCGAAGAAGCAGTCGCGCCTGAAGAAGAAGTTCAATCGGAATAAAGTATGCCTAAAGTAGCCCCTGATTTATTCTCTCAGATTAAAGGCCCAGAGAGACATATCTATAAAGTCCGCGAGATTACCAAGGATATCAAACTGATTTTAGAGAATAGCTTCGGCGAGGTTTGGGTCGAGGGGGAAGTCTCTAATTTTAAATCCGCTGCTTCCGGACACTTTTATTTTTCCTTGAAGGATGAATCGGCGGTGCTTGCCGCGGCGATGTTCAGCCGGGCGAATAAAGAGGTCAAATTTAAGATCGAAGATGGGCTGAAGATGGTATGTTTTGGCAGGATCGATGTCTACCCTCCCCGGGGAAATTATCAGTTGATCGTGGAGAAGATCGAGCCCAAGGGGATCGGCGCACGCCAACTCGCATTTGAGCAATTAAAGAAAAAACTTTTTAAAGAAGGGTTATTTGAACAAGCACATAAAAAACCCCTTCCTGCTATGCCTTTTAAGCTGGGAGTGGTTACTTCCAGTCAGGGCGCTGCTGTCCGGGATATATTACAGATACTTAGGAAGGGAGCGCCTTTTATTGATCTGATCATTCGTCCTGTACGCGTACAGGGTGAGGCTGCTTCCGGAGAGATCGCTGGAGCTATAGAAGATTTTAATAAATTTGGCCAAGTCGATGCCTTGATAATCTCCCGGGGCGGAGGGAGCATCGAGGACCTTTGGTCATTCAATGAGGAGATCGTTGCCCGGGCAATATATAATTCTAAGCTTCCTACGATCTCTGCGGTGGGGCACCAGATTAATATAACCCTTTCGGATCTGGTAGCAGATGTATTTGTGGAAACTCCCTCAGCTGCCGCCAAGATCATCGTAGATCGAAGGAATGTCCTCTTAGCAGATCTGGATAATTACCGCCATAGCCTCTCTTCTTCTATTCTAGAGGTGATTTATAACTTAAAACATGCCCTGGCGGTTTTATTGGGTGCGTTGATCAGTCCCTTGGATAGATTATTAGAAAAACAGCAGTTAATCGACGAGTTTTCCGCAGGGTTGAACCGCCAGATCAGGCAGATTCTGAATATTACCCAGGAAAAGCTATCTTATATAATAGAGAAATTAGAAGTACTCAGTCCGCTTTCGGTATTATCCCGCGGTTACAGCTTAAGTACTCAACTTGGGACAGGTGAGATTATAAAAGATGCAGTTAAACTTAACGAAGGAGATAAGATCAAGACAATTTTAGATAAAGGAAGCTTTATCAGTACGGTCAGGGAGGTAATCAAAGATGACAAAAGAGAAAAAAGAGCGTTTTGAAGATGACGTCAAAAGGCTGCAGAAGATTGTTGATGAGTTAGCCGACGGAAAGCTGACCCTCGGTGAGTCTCTGAAAAAATATGAAGAGGGGATCAAATTATCCCAAGGGTGTTCGGCAACACTGAATGAAGCCCAGCGTAAAGTCCAGACCCTGATGAAAAAAGAGGGGAAGTACTCTCTGGAAAAATTTGCAGAGGATTCAGAGCCGCAAGAATAATGAGCTTATTAAAAAAAATCAATTCGCCCCAAGATCTTCAATCCTTAGATGTTGATCAACTTCCGATTCTTGCTTCGGAGATCCGAGAAAGGATTATTGATGTCGTCTCTAAGACCGGAGGCCATCTTGCCTCCAGTCTAGGCGCAGTAGAGTTGATCATTGCTTTGCACCGCTGCCTTGATTTGCCCCGCGATAAAATAATTTTTGATGTAGGGCACCAGACCTATGCCCACAAGATCCTCACGGGTAGAAACAAAGATTTCTCTACTCTACGGCAATATAAGGGAATAAGCGGATTTCCATGTAAAGATGAATCTGTTTTCGATACTTTCACCACCGGGCATAGTTCTAATGCAGTATCTTTATCATTGGGCCTTGCTTGTGCCAGAGGGTATCTAGCGAAAAAAGAACACTTCAAAATAGTGGCCGTGATCGGTGACGGCTCTTTAAGCGGTGGGCCATGTTTTGAGGGGCTGAATAACGCCGGGCACTTAAAAAAAGATATACTGGTGATCTTAAATACTAACGAGTTGAGTATTGCTCCGAATGTAGGAGCCTTGAGTACTTATTTGAATAAGATTATCTCTCTACCTATATATAACCGTTTCAGAAGTTCCCTGGAGGGATTTTTTAAGTCGCGCGTACCCAAAGGCAGCCGCCTGATTAGGATCGCTAATAAATTTGAAGAGGGCCTTAAGGGGTTGTTTATCCCGGGGATGTTTTTTGAGGAGCTGGGATTCCGTTATTTTGGGCCGCTGGACGGCCATGACCTTCCCACGCTATTGGGCACCATAAAAAATATCTTAAATATCCCAGGCCCCAAATTACTACACGTGGTTACTAAGAAGGGAAAGGGTTATGCTCCGGCGGAGAATGAACCGGTGAGATTTCACGGGACAGGGCCTTTTGATGTTACTACAGGTAAAGCTGAAGCCAAATCCGCCCTCAGGACCTATACGCAAGTCTTCAGTAAAAAGATAGTAGAATTAGCGAAGCAGGACAAGAAAATAGTGGCTATAACCGCTGCTATGCCGGAGGGAACGGGTTTGGATAAATTCCGCGATCAATACCCGGGTAGGTTTTTTGACGTCGGTATTGCTGAGGGGCATGCAATATCTTTTTCCGCTGGTTTAGCAAAGGCAGGTTTAAAACCGGTGGTGGCGATATATTCCACATTCTTACAGAGAGCATATGATCAGATTATCGAAGATGTCGCCTTGCAGAATCTGCCGGTAGTGTTTGCAGTTGACCGCGCAGGCATTGTAGGAGAGGATGGGTTTACGCATCAAGGTAGCCACGATATTAGTTATCTGAAGAATATTCCTAATTTGGTGGTAATGGCACCTAAAGATAATATTGAATTTGAGCAGATGCTGGAGTTAGCATTCAGCCTGGATAGGCCAACAGCTATTAGATATCCTAAATCCGTCTGTCCGCAAGTCCGTTGGCCGACTACGCCTTTAGAGTTAGGTAAGGCGGAAGTTTTAAAGAAGGGCAGAGATTTCACTCTGATCAGCCTGGGGAGTATGACAGCACTTTCTTATGAGGCAATTGAAACCTTAGAGAAAGAGGGTTTATCAGGTACGTTAGTAAACGCACGTTTTATCAAGCCATTGGACATCGATTTAATAAAAGAGGCCACGGGAAAAACAGGCTTTATTTTTAGCGTAGAAGAGGGTATTATAGATGGTGGTTTCGGAAGTGCGGTCTGCGCACAAATCGATAAACCGGTTGTGAGGCTTGGCCTACCTTGTGAATTTATCGTCCACGGTAAGAGGGATTTGTTATTAAGAGAGTATGGGCTCAGCGCAGCCGGCATTGCTCAAAGAATCAGAGAAACAGTGAAGAGAGATGGCTAAAGTTACAATCAATAAAGATAAATGTAAGGGATGCCTGTTTTGTATTAATGTATGCCCGAGGAAAACTCTTAAAAAGAGTGTAAAGCTGAATAAGCGCGGAGTAAACTACGTTGAATTTAAATCCGGCAAGCAGTGCGTAGGTTGTACGATGTGTGCGATTATATGCCCTGATTGCTGTATCGAAGTGTATAAATAAAAATGAGCAAAAAGATTTTAATCACTGGTAATGAAGCAATGGCCGAAGGTGCAATTCAGGCAGGTTGTCGTTTTTATGCAGGCTATCCGATAACCCCACAGAATGAAATCCCCGCCTATATGTCCAGGCGAATGCCTGAGGTAGGAGGGGTTTTTATCCAGTCAGAGTCAGAATTATCCGCAATAAATATGGTATTCGGTGCTGTAGCAGCGGGTGCTGTGGCGATGACTTCATCTTCCAGCCCTGGTATGAGCCTGAAACAGGAAGGGATCTCTTATATAGCCGGAGCAGAGCTGCCCGCTGTAATCGTAAATGTGATGCGCGGAGGGCCGGGATTAGGCAATATTTGGCCTTCGCAATCCGATTATTTTCAGGCTACGCGCGGAGGCGGGCACGGAGATTATCATCCTATAGTGCTTGCTCCTTCTTCTGTTCAGGAGTGCTATGAACTCACAATCCGTGCTTTTGGCCTGGCGGATAGATATCGCACTCCGGTGATTATTCTCGGCGATGGGATGTTAGGACAGATGATGGAACCTATTCAGCTATCAGCTGAAAGCAGAAAGCTGAAAGCTGAAAGCCATAAACTTTGGGCATTGACAGGATGTAAAGGCAGGAAGCCGAATATAGCCAAGTCTTTTTATATGAAAAAAGGGGATTTAGAAGCATTTAATCTTAAGCTGCAGAAAAAATATAAGCTGATTCAGGAGAAAGAGCAGCTCAGCGAAAACTTATTTTTAGATGATGCAGCAATCATTCTGGTTGCTTATGGGTCGATGGCCAGGATCGCAAAGAGCGTCGTGAGTAAATTAAGACAGAAGAATAAAAAAGTCGGCTTAATCCGGCCGGTAACATTATGGCCGTTTCCCAAAAAGATTTTTAATGGTTTGACTTTGCGTAGTAAGAATTTAAAGTTTTTAGTTGTCGAGATGTCTTATGGCCAGATGATAGAGGATGTTCAGTTGGCGCTCAACGGTAATTCTGGAGTCGAGTTTATCGGTAGGTCTGGGGGAGGAATACCCACGGAAGGGCAGATTATAAAAAAAGTAAGGTTATTAGGGTATTAGGATATCAGGATTTGGAGATTAGTTGATTAGGGAATTAGGAAAAAGAATTGGCCAATATCCAAATATTCCAATCTCCGAATCCCAATGCCCTGATAACCCAATAACCCTATAATTATGAAAAGAGTATTTTCACATCCTATCCAGGCAACGGATTCAGTATGCACAGGATGTGCCGCAAAAAAAAGTGCCGCAAAAAACGCAAAGCTGGCAAATACAGACACATT
>JAHIZC010000109.1 GCA_018814745.1 Candidatus Omnitrophota bacterium | reverse complement strand
GTAGCTTCCAAAATCTTCCATCTTCGGCCGTTGATCGGCATTGAGTATATCCTCAACTACCAAAGGATGCAATCCGTAATCTCTAGTGAGCTTCTCCAGTAATTCATGCTGCGTCAAGCCGTCAATATTTATCCATGTCACTGTAGGCGCATCCTTGAATACGCAGCATTCACCTATATTTTTTATTTCTTTTTCGTGGAATTCTTTTTCATTATAATCGATTATAGTTACCTTGCTCTCCTTGGCGCTGATACCGGAAGAGGCGGCGATCTTAGGCGCTACTCCTAATCTTCTGCGTTTTCTTTTTATCATCTTAGGTATATTATGCCTCCTGAATACTAAATCCTGTTTTCTTACTTGATTTTATTATCAAAGAATTTACGTGTTGTTACCTCATCCTCGGAAGATGCCTCGGGCTTTTCGAATTCATAGGAAGGCTGGGCGTAGCTTTTTACTTTATCCCACTCATAAACCTTATCATCAGAAAATAATATCCGGTAGTAACTCATGCCTATGGCCCTAAATTTCTTCTTCGTTTTCTCTAATACCGGGTACCTCCACTCTTCATACTCTTTGCTGCCCATAACTACTCTCTTTTTTACTGCAGGCTCCCCTATTACCGCTAAAACCTCCTCCTTACTCATCTGAAAATTTATCTTAGCCTGAACCGGGTCGCTGATATCCTGAAAAGCAAAGATACAGCCGGACAGTCCTAATAGAAGAAATATAATTATTTTTTTCATTTTTTCATCTCCTTAATTGGGGCATCTTTCTTAATTCATCTCTTTGATCGCAGAAACGGCCATACTTTAATTGCTGCATAATTGCATCCTCGCCAGATCGCGCAATCGGCTATAATCAACAGGCGAATATATAGAAGTATCAATCGGAGGCAAAACCTTAATTAAAATGGAGACTTTGGTAGTAAACCGCCAGCTTCCTTTTGGGAGAGCATCTTTTGCCCCCTCAATCATAATCGGCAAAACAGGCACCTTCTCTTTTATAGCCAGCTTAAATGCCCCGTTTTGAAATTCCCCCATCCCTTGGTTACTGCTTCTGGTTCCTTCCGGGAAGAATACGACTGAGATGCCGTTACGCAGCCACTCGATAGCTTCTCTATACACTTTTTTTATGCTCGAGAAATCTCCCCGCTGGAGCCTTATATGCCTGGCAAGCAGCAAGTTCCACCCAAGAACTGGAATCTTAAAAAGGCTATCCTTGGCTACCCATTTAAACTGCATCTTTGTCTTATACATTAAGACGATATCAGCCAAACTCTGGTGATTTGACACTATAATATATTTTTTATGGTAGTCTACATTTTCTAGCCCCACGACCTTTACATCCCAATAAGGATTTAAAGCAGTCACCGCATCAGCCCACCAAAAACACTGGGCGTGCACGATCTTGCGTTTCCTGTCAAAAGGATAGAGGATTATCGAAAGCAGTGCCATGACAAAAAATAATATTGTAGTCAGAATGATTCCGACAATCCATACAACTAATGACTGCAATGTTTGCTTCATCTTCTTTTCCTAAAACTATTGCGCCTTCTACCTTGATACCTTTTTGGCTTTGACTGGGAGAAACTGCTCCCGGGCTTAGTGAATCTCTCCGGAGGGAATTCGGGGTGTTTTGATACTGGAAGCGTAGACTTGATAAGATTTTCAATATTCCTCACATCGCGGCTCTGATCAGGGGTAGCAAAAGAAACCGCGTGCCCCTTGTGGCCCGCCCTAGCTGTGCGGCCAATGCGATGCACATAATTTTCTGCATCTTCCGGAAGATGATAATTAATCACTAGTTCTATACCGACCACATCAATACCCCGAGAAGCGATATCAGTGGCAACAAGTACTTTATATCGTCCGGATTTAAAACCATCCAAAGCCTCTCTACGCTGGCTAAGAGTTCGATTAGAATGAATTTCTGCCGCACTATAACCCATACCTCTAATCAAGCGCGAAATCGTCTTGGCGTTATATTTGGTGCGGGAGAATAAAAGGATCGCGCCGTGATACTGCGCTAAGAGCTTGTTTAGAAGCCGTGGTTTGGCTTCTTTCTTTACAATAAATAACTCTTGAGTCACATGCTCCGCGGTTGTCCCGGAAGGGGCAATCTCAACAGACACAGGAAGTTTCATGTATTTAGCAGCTATTGCCATAATCTCTTTGGGGATGGTCGCAGAGAAAAGCATGGTTTGCCGCTCCGGTGGAAGAAAACGTAAAATCTTCTCAATTTGCGGAGCAAACCCCATATCCAGCATACGGTCTGCTTCATCGAGCACAAGCATAGTTACGGTATTCGGCATGAAATTCCAATGACTCATATGATCCAGCAGCCTACCGGGAGTGGCAATAACAATACGAGGATTCCTGCGTAAGGCTTGTGTCTGGCTATGCATAGGAGCCCCACCGATAAGACAAGCGGTTTTCATCCCGAATGCACTAGCCAGCCCTTGAAAAGCCTCATCAATCTGAATCGCCAATTCACGCGTAGGCGCAAGAACCAGGCCAACTCCCTTTTTCTGTACCAGGCGCTGCACCATAGGGATAGCAAAAGCATGGGTCTTACCTGTCCCGGTCTGCGCGATTCCGATAATATCTTTGTCTTGAATTGCTAACGGGATTGCTTTCTCTTGTATCGGCGTCGGTATCTTAAACTTTATACGTTCTAAAATATCGAGGATTTTCGGAGCAATACCTAATCCGAAAAAACTACTCGTGGGTGTTTTATGGCCAGTCATACCTAATCACTCCTCTTCTTATTTTCATGGGTGAGTTGACCAAGATGGACATGGCAGTATAACTCATGATTGTAAATACTAAGCTTATGCTTACAATGGCGGAATTTACATTTTCTACCCTTAAGTGAAGTCTTGACTTTTTTCATAGGTTAAGCTTTCTCATTCGTAATTAGCTCCAACTTGCCCTGCCGGTTAAAAGTTTTAATCCGTGCTTCCCTCTTTAACGCTTCAGAACGCGTTGTAAATTTTTCGTCGTGCAATAAGGTTACCGGAACACGCCTGCGAGTAAATCGGCAGCCACTGCCGGAATTGTGTTCCCTGATTCTACGTTTAAGATTAGAGGTAATGCCGGTGTAGAGTTTAGAGTCTTTACATTGAATAATGTATACGCACCAGAGCATTAAGGATATCTACAGTTAAGAACGTTCTTTTCGTCTTTTAAAAAATGAACCTCTCTTACTGGATCTTGGACCTCTGCTCTTACCCCGAGTATCAAAGCTACGCTCGCGAGTAGAATCTCCTTCTCTTGATCTATTGCCGAATTTTCCTTTGAATGACCCGGAATCCTTACGCGCTGAAAAACAATCTCTACAATATACCGGACGATCTCCGGTGGGCCTGAAAGGAAGCTCACACTCTTTCTTGCACTCCGAGCAAACTGCCTTTGTAAAGCTCCTTTCCCTGGGCCGGCCATCATACCTTGCGCCTCCAGAACGATCAGGGCGCCTAAAACGCAAACCAGGCTTCTGGAAACGACTGCCTTCCTGGGCGCGATCAGAAGACTGACTGATTAAAATATCTACTTTTTTCTCTAAAGCAACTAGCTGCTCATAGATCTTATTGACCAAACCTGCTAAATCCGTCTCATCCTGCGGTGAAACTAAATCTACTGGCTTCGGCGCACTCTTACGTTTAATTAGCCTTCTCATCTCACTCCTTTTTTTCTAAAGCGGGATCAAAAATAGGATTCTAGAAGCACAATACTCTCCTTAACCACACTTCTGCTATTATACCATAGAATTACGATAATTATAACTTTAAAGTACTTCGCTAAAACTTCTTAATCAATTTAATTAAACCCTGTTACCGGGAGTAATCCGGACTTCAATGTTTCGATCTCTTCATCAATCTGCACTATTAATTTCTCTATCTCTTTAATGCGCCTGCCGTACTCCTTGGCTGTCTCCTCATCGCGCCTCCGGTAGATGCGCGGATCAGAGAGGGAACGCGACTTAGAGTACATTTCAAGACGCAGATTCTCTTTTTCATGTTTTAACTTATCGATTTTTCCTCCGCTCGCGGCATTGTGGGCTCTACGCCTCTTCTCTTCCTTAATGCGCCTTTTCTTCTCTTCTTTAAGGCGTAATTTATCCGTATCTTCTCTTTTCGGTTCCTCCCGCTCTTTACGTATAGCCCGATAGGTTGGAGAACAATGGTTTGGCTTCCGATAGCCAAAGCCATGGGAATTTTCGGATAATAATTCTCCTTTTGCCTTCTTTTCTAAATAATAATCAAATTCT
>JAHIZC010000108.1 GCA_018814745.1 Candidatus Omnitrophota bacterium | reverse complement strand
TATGCCACAGGGAAAATCCTGAGGAAAACTTTTAATTATCTCTAAGATCGCCTGCGGCCCTCCGGTTGAGGCAACAATCGCCACGACCCTATCCAAAGCCTTCTTCTTAGATATCTGTAAGACAACTACTTTTTCTTTTTTCTCCTTCTCAGCCTTTCCTAACGGTTGTTTAATAACTTTAAGGTTGCTCAAAAACTTTATCTTCTCAAGTAACTCAACCCCGGCCTTCCTATCCTCGGTAATCTCCATATCGCCCTTGGTAATCACATCCATCGCCCCGTAAGATATGGCTTTAAAGACCTTACTCATTCCCACCTTAAAGACCGAGGTAGACACAACCAGTATAGGAATAGGATAAGATGCCATTATCTGCTTAGTTGCCTCAAGGCCATCCATTACAGGCATATGGATATCCATGGTGATTATATCGGGCTTTAGATGAGAGACAATCTCGACAGCCTCCTTGCCATTATGCGCAACCCCTACCACAATAATCTGTGGGTCTGAGTTTAATATATTAGTAAGGACTTTGCACATCAAGGGAGAATCATCAACCACCATGACCCTTATACTAGCTTTTAATTCGAGTTCCATTTTATCACCCTATTATCCTTTCAATTATATCCAGGAGATTCGTCTGATCAAAACTCTTCTTTAGAATATAAGCCGCAGCGCCCACCTCAATCCCCCGTCTTTTATCCTCTTCCTTATCTTTTGCCGTAACTATCACCACCGGTATGCTCTTTAATTCATCATTCCCTTTTAAAGTGCTGCAGAGTTGGAAACCATCCATTCTGGGCATCTGTATATCACAGACTATAATATCACATTTAGTTTGTACCAATTTGTCCAAGGCATCTAAACCATCAACAGCTGTATCCACAAAGTAGCCTTCTGACTCTAATATACTCTTCATCAGCTCTCTGGTAGAAAGGGCATCATCTACCACCAATACCCTCTTCTCTTTACGCTTTTCTATAGGAATTGACTTCCTGCCTAAAGCTACTGGGTGGCTGAGCTGGCTTTGAGCAATCAAATCTGCCACATCCAGAATTATTACCACCTCCCCCGTACCTAGAATAGTAGCGCCGCTTACATTTTTTACTTTACCCAAATGCTCACCTAAGCTCTTAATAAATATCTCCTCTTCGCCAACAATTTCATCTACAATAAAGCCAACTCGTTTATCAAAAGAGCTGGCGATAATCACCGGCACGCGGCTTTTGACTTGCGGGCCCTGGCCTTCCCCCTCCGAGGTTTCTTCTCTGGAGTGAGGAATATCGAGAATTTCATTTAATCTCACCAAGGGCACAGTATGGTCCCGTATTTGAGCTGCCATTTTCCCTTCGATAGTAGAAACATCTTTCATATCGACCTCTAAACTCTCTAATATGGAAGACATTGAAAAAGAAAAAAGCTTTTCGTTCTGTTTTATAAGAAGCACCTGTATGATAGCGATAGTCAAAGGCAAGAACAATGTAAATTTTGTGCCTTTGCCCTTCTGGGTATCCAGGAAAACTTTACCTTTTAAATTTTCTACATCGCACCTGACAATATCTAAACCTAACCCCCTTCCTGAGATATCAGTAATTATCGTGCTGGTGGAATAGCCATTCATAAATATTAGATTTAAGATTTCTTTCTCTGACATCGCCCCCAGCTCTTGGGGGGAAACCAGGCGCTTCTTCAACGCGGTTTGTCCTATCTGGAGGGTATCCAATCCTCTTCCATCGTCTTCAATTACAATTACGGCATTGCCCCCTTCATGAAGGGCGGATATTTTGATTGTTCCGTATCTGGGCTTACCAAGGCTAGATCTTTCCTCCGGATTTTCAATTCCGTGGTCGATAGAATTACGCAATATATGGATTAAAGACGGCTTTACTCCTTCTAAGACTCTCTTATCTAACTCTGTCTCTTCTCCGCTAATCTCTAAGTTTACAACTTTTCCCTCCTGGGATGCTATATCCCTGACCATCCGAAGAAAACCTTCAAAGATAGTCGAACAAGGAAGCATCCTGATTTCTTTCATTCTATTCTGTAACTCATCTATAACCGGGTCAAGATGAAAAATTTCGTTAGAGATCTTATCGTATAAATCAAAAGCCTCATCTCTAAGGCGCTGTAAGCCTGCGTTACATTCGCTAATTAACTTGGGAATTTCGCTATTTTCAATAGGAAATTCATTTTTCATCCTCTCGCCTAAGTCAGAGACTCTTTTTAAAATTGCCTTAGCCATCCGGGAAAGCTTTTTTGCTTGAACAACCTTAGAAGAAGACTTCATCTTGTTTATTACCATCTCGCCGGTTAAATTAAGAAGCTTATTTACCCTAACTAGTGGCACACGGATGTACTCTTCTATCTGGACTAGAGACTCTGTTTTTTCAACTACCTCACCCCTTCTATCCTCTATCACTTGCTTATTTGTGTCTTGACTTTCTTTCTTTGTCTGCGGTATTACTTTTTTTGCCTGTACTTTCTGTGGCTCTTCCTTCTCTACAACCTGCGGTTTTTCCTTCGACGGCGCCTGCGGCCTCTGTAGTACCTGAGGAGTTATTAGATTCTCCAGTTCCTTGCATATCTGCGAGACATCTACATCTATCCTCTCTTCCTTTACTATCTTTCCTAATATAACCCTGATGGCATCAAGTCCTTTAAATATTTTATCCGCCAGGAGAGAATTAAATACAATCTTTTTTTGGCCCACCTTATCAAATAAAGCTTCTATCTTATGCGCAATCTCCTGAATTTCATAAAACCCAAAAACCCTCGCTGACCCCTTTAAGGTATGCGCCTGTCTATTCAATTCCTGTATTAATTCTAAATCATCCGGTTTCTTCTCTAACGCAAGAATCCCTTTATCCAGCTTGTTCAGATGCTCGTCGCTCTCTGCCTTAAACATTACAATAAAATCTTTCTTTTCAGGCATTGTTACTCTCCACTTTTCTCTTCTTCTCCCAGCCTAAACTCACTTATTCCTGATTTAAGCTCCTGGGATAATTTATTAAGCTGTATGGTAGAGGTTACAGATAGTTTGGTTGAAGAGACAAATTGTTTGGTTACAGTATCTATATTCTTCATTGCCAGGACTACCTGTTCCGAAGCTATCTTTTGCTGTTGAGTAGCTAGAGATATCTCTTTGGCAGATTTAGCAGTATCTTTTACCATATCTAGCCCTTTAGCAACCCACTTGGTGGAATCTTCAATACCCATAACAGTGGAGTTAGTCTCTCCTTGAATCTCTGTTATTAGATGCCGTATTTCTTCAGTAGACTCAGAAGAGCGTTCAGCAAGTTTTCTCACCTCTTGAGCCACAACTGCAAAGCCTTTTCCTAACTCTCCTGCCCTGGCAGCCTCAATAGCCGCATTTAGGGCCAAGAGATTTGTCTGCTCGGCAAGCCCGTCGATAATTTTTGTGATATTTCCTATGGATTGGGACTTCTCTCCCAAAGAAAGAATCTTTTTTGCTGTCTCGCCAACCTTGTTATTTATCTCCTGCATCCCTGCTAAGGTAGCCTCTGATTGCCTAGCAACATTTTCAGAATTCGCCGCAATCCGAGAGGCAGTAGTAGCCAGCTCTTCGATAGTGGTAGTAGCTTCAGTAACGCTGGAGGACTGCTCTGCTGCGCCTGTTGCCTGTTCTTCAGCAGCAGCGCGAATCTGAGCGCTAGATGAGG
>JAHIZC010000107.1 GCA_018814745.1 Candidatus Omnitrophota bacterium | reverse complement strand
TTTACTTGTAGCTTAGAAAGAGATATGCCAAATGAGCTTTGCATTAACTTTTTTACGTCTTTGATATAATTTAATTCATTAGCGCGGAAGGAGAAGGCTATACAATCTCTGTTATTAGTATATCCTTCTGAAATAAAATACCCTGCCAATCTACAAAATTCTTTATTAATCCTAACTCCATTATTTATCTTGGAGACCTTATTGCCCTTTGGATAAATTTTGCCATTACCTAAGATAAAATCTGAGCTGTTAATAAATTGGCTAATTTCAATATTTTTGATATTCTGCATATCATTTTTAAAACGCGGGAATATAATGATATCTCCTTTTTCTATATCTTTGGCTTGGCACCACAGAGGATTATAGCTTTGGAAATATTTACGCTTGCATTCATTCAACGCTGAGCAGTTTGGACGACAGATGCCTTCCGTCAAACGACAATTTTTATAAGTTTTAATAATATAAAATGGATGCTCGGGTGTAGTTTTGAGGCCTGCTCTAAAATAATATGGTTTAATATGATAAATCTTACCCTTATAAGGACGCTTTAGCACTTTAGTAACTTTCCTGTAATTCAGTTTGTGTGTATACACCAGATCACCCTTATTTATCTCTTTGATTTTTTTGAGAGCGTTCTGAGCATGTATTAATGTATCGGGGAGCAGGCAGTGCGCCGGCACGACCATACAGTTCTCGTCGATATCAAAGATTATCCGCGCTAATTCAGCGGCATCCAAACCCAGAATCGGACGGCCATCACTGGCAAGATTGCCCCGCCTGCCTAGGGCCTCGTTTATCTTATCGGTTGTCTTAAAGGAGGGACTAAAAACCATATTATGAATGCGGTAACACCTTCCCCCTTTAGAATAAATACTGCTGATCTCCGAAGTAAGAATAAAGTATACATCCTGGTATTTAAATAGGCCATTACCCAAATCTTCTAAATTATTTTTTAGCTCCTCGAGCCAGAGGTGATGAGTAAAATCACCTGTCCCGATCAGAGTGATACCCTTTAACTTTGCCCACTCAGCTAAATGCTGCGTATCCATAGACTTACTGGTTGCACGTGAATATTTAGAGTGAATGTGAAAATCAGCAACAAATTCCATTCTACTACGCTCTCCTTTGATAAGCGATTTTGCCTTTGTAAATTGTATACTCGACTACTCCTTTTAAAATCTTGCCGATGAAGGCAGAATTTTTAGACCTAGAAAGAAAGCCTTGCTTTTCAACATTCCATTGTTGATCCGGGTCGACAACAATCAAGTCCGCATCGCAGCCTATCGCTAACTTCCCTTTCTCTACCCCTAGAATATTAGCCGGATTCAGGGTTAATTTAGCGACTAGCTCCTTCCATTCTAATAGCCCCGGGTGCAACAGCTCTGTAATACTGACTGCTAATTCAGTCTCTAAGCCGATCGTACCAAATTCTGCACGCTCGAATTCTATATCCTTTTCATTCTCCGTATGCGGGGCATGATCCGAGGCAATCGCATCTATTGTGCCGTCCTTCAGCCCTTCTCTGATAGCCTTTAAATCAGCTTTACCCCTTAAGGGCGGATTAATTTTCCGGTTAGGATTAAAAGACCAAACATCCTCTTCGCTCAGAGAGAAATAATGCGGGGCAGTATCAGCAGTCACTCTAACCCCCCTCTGCTTAGCCCTGGCAATAGCCTCTACTGACTCACGGCAGCTGAGATGTGTAATGTGTACCGGGGCATTACATTTTCTAGCCAGCTCAATATCCCTGGCTACTCTCCTATACTCTGATTCTTTAGATATACCTCGTAAGCCCATGCGCGTTGAGGTAAACCCTAAGTTTACTACTCCCCGGTCTGAAAGCGCCCTATCCTCACTATGGCAAATCACAAGGATTTTTTCAATCTTCGCGATCTTTAACGCCTCTGACATCACCTGATCAGAATCTATCGAAGAACCATCATCGGAAATAGCTACAGCACCCTCTTTCTTTAATCTGCGGATGTCTACTAATTCCCTGCCATTCCTTCCATGCGTAATCGCACTAGCGATAAACACATTAGCATTAGCCGTCCTCTTAATAATCCCTTTCAGCAGTTGAAGATTTTCCGGAGAATCTATAGCCGGCATAGTATTCGGCATCGCCAGGACGCTGGTGACGCCGCCCTTGAGAGCTGCCCGCGTACCGGTTGAGACTGTCTCTTTATCTTCCCTCCCCGGCTCTCTTAAATGTACATGCATATCTACGATCCCAGGCATTACTATTTTATCCTGAGCGTCTATAACCTGGGCTGCATTTGCCTTGATTTTCTTCGCTACCTTGAATACTTTGCCATTCTCCAGCAAAACATCGCAGACCTCGTCAATATTATTTGCCGGATCGACTAAGCGTCCATTTTTAATCAACAGGGTCATCAACGTGCGTCCTTACTTATACTTTCATTTGCCTGGGCAACTAGAAATAACACCGCCATCCTTACTGCGATGCCGTTTGTCACCTGCTCAAGGATCACGGAATTCGCTCCATCAGCGACTTCGCTAGACATCTCAACTCCGCGGTTAATCGGCCCGGGATGCATTATCACTATATCCTTCTTCGCTTTCTCCAGCCTCTCCTCGGTAATACCAAAGGCCTTAAAATATTCCAGCTGGGTCGGAAAAGCAGCTTTCTCATCACGCTCAAATTGCATCCTTAAAACATTAATCGCATCCGCATTATGCAGTGCTTTATCTATATCATCGGTCACTTCTGCCCCCATCTCTTCAATGCCGGCGGGGATAAGCAGCTTGGGAGCGCAGACAATCACCTTCGCACCGAGCTTAGTCAAACCCCATATATTAGAGCGCGCCACTCGAGAGTGGGCGATATCGCCGATAATGCTTACATGCAATCCTTTAATTTGCCCTAACTTTTCTTTCAGGGTAAAGATATCCAAAAGCGCCTGTGTAGGATGCTCATGCCATCCATCCCCGGCATTCACTACGCTCGCCCGGAGATGACTGGCTAACATATTAGCTGCTCCGGAATAATTATGGCGCATGACGATTATATCGACTTTCAGGGCTTCGATATTTCTTCCGGTGTCAATCAGGGTTTCCCCTTTCCTAACGCTTGAGGTCTCAGAGGTAATATTAATCACGTCTGCGGATAACCTTTTGGCTGCGATCTCAAAAGACACCCTGGTCCGTGTCGATGGCTCATAAAACATATTCACCACGGTCTTACCGCGCAGGGCAGGGACTTTTTTAATCTCCCGGGTAGAGACTTCTTTAAATGAATCTACGGTATTTAAAATATGTTCGATCTCTTCTCTGCTTAGATCTTCCAGGCCCAATAAATCTTTCTTCGTCCAGACTGTATCCATATTTAATAAGCACATAACTTATGTAGCGATAATTTTAATAGCTTCCTACATAAGCTATCTGTGCGAATTGAACCCTTGACATCTTTTGAGTTTTGGGTTAGTTCCGAAATTAAGCCTTATTTCAAAAGATGTCAAGGGTCAAAATCAGACAGAAACTTACGTTTACTGCGTTCCGTAAGTTTCGTCTTCATTTGACTGCTCTATAATTACCACTTCGTCGCTTCCGTCGGCCTCCTGCAAGCGCACTTCCACAGTTTCCTTTTGCGATGTAGGAATATTCTTCCCAACGAAATCCGCGCGCACCGGCAGCTCCCGATGCCCCCTGTCAACTAATACTGCCAGCTGTATTGAGTTAGGCCGGCCTAAGTCTATCAGGGCATCAAGGGCTGAGCGGACTGTCCTGCCCGTATACAAAACATCATCAACTAAAACTACGTTCTTACCGGAGATATCAAAATCTATCTCTGTTTTATGCACTACCGGACCGGCGGCGATTAGAGTAAGGTCATCCCGATAAAGAGTAATATCTAAAATCCCCACCGGGACAGCTGTGCCTTCAATCTCTTTAATGCTCTCTACTAAACGCTTTGCAATATAGGCGCCGCGATTGCGTATGCCTATCAGGCACAACTCTTTTGTGCCCTTATTCTTCTCTAAGATCTCATGCGCAATACGCGTGAGCGCGCGATTAATCCCTTCTTTATCTAATACTCTAGCTTTTTCTTTCATAAGTGAAGACATAAGTTATGGAACCGTATCTTACGGCTCATCGACATAACTTAGTTGTCTGAACTTACCCCCCACCACTTTTTGCAAATATGCTTGATATAAAACCCTGGGTATTATTATCCTCGCCACAGTTTTTTGATAAACTCGACTTCTGTACAAAAAAGTGGTGGGGGGTTATTTCGGCCATACGACTTACGTGCATTTCATTCCGTAAGTCGTGGCCTCAATAATAAAAAACCCAACCGCTTTCTTAAGCAATTGGGTTCAAATTATCTTTTAATTTCTGTTCCATATTCTTCCTTCCCAGCTTCTCAGAGCCAGGTTAAAGGTTCTAAATATTTAAGTAAATATATCATTTAAATGAGCTTCTGTCAAGGCCAATTCCAAACCCGCATTGGAATTATAGGGTGCCTTTAAAACTCCTCTCATTATATCACGACTGTAAATTCACCGCGAGGCTTTTGTGCTTTTAGTTCCGCCTTAATATCCCTTGCGCTCCCCCGCTTTACCTCTTCGAACTTCTTCGTAAGCTCTCTGGCTACCACAACTTCCTTATCCCCAAAGATTTCCTGCAGATCTTCCAGGGTAGCAAGAATCCTGTGGCAGGATTCGTAAAAAATAAGCGTGAGCTTGAACTCTGCAAGTTTGCGTAATTTATTCTTTCTTGCCACAGTCCGGTTAGGCAGAAACCCGACAAAGATAAACTCATGAGCCGGCTTGCCGGAAAGCACCAGGCCGTCAATTAAAGCGCTCGGCCCGGGAATAACAGTAATGGCGATATTATTCTTAATTGCCAAGTTGATAATATGGTACCCCGGATCAAGTACTCCGGGCGTACCTGCATCGGAAACCAAAGCTACGGACCTGCCATCTCCCAGCGCCTCAAGCAGATATTTACCCTTGGTAAAACGGTTGTGCTGAAAATAACTCGTGGTGGGGGTTGTGATATTATAGTGCTGGAGCAGGATCTTAGTACGACGGGTATCTTCGCAGGCAATCAAATCTACGCTCTTTAAAACTTCCAAAGCGCGTAAGGTGATATCTTTGAGATTGCCTATGGGTGTAGCAACAATATAGAGCATATTCTGTGTAAAGTTTAATGTGTAACGTGTAATGTCAGTGTAATGCTTGATTGTGTAATGTAGGTGCCATATTCATTCCACATCGATACTTTACACCCGCATTACACATTACACTTTACACATTACACAGATACATATTTACTAAATTATTATTTTACTTGTTTATAAAGGTACTCTTTTAGTAAAGACCAGGTTCTCTTTCCGACTTTTCCGTCAACAGACAGATTATTTGCC
>JAHIZC010000106.1 GCA_018814745.1 Candidatus Omnitrophota bacterium | reverse complement strand
CGATCTCGGAAAGAACTTATTCAATGCCTGGATAAACTAAGTAATCTCTTTGAAGGGAAAAACTTGGGATGGGAAGTCAGAAAAATTACACTCTTTAAAAGTACCCTAACGCCAGAAGGCCCTATCTATGAAGCTTTAAAGGAAGCGGCCCTGACAACCACTTGAAGAATAATATTGGTATAAATTCCTACCACAATATCATCGCTCATTACACCCCACCCGCCCCTTAGGTTCTGGAATCTAGATGCGGGATACGGCTTAAAGATATCGAGTATTCTAAATATTAGAAAAGCGACAACCACAAGCCGTATATCATAAGGCAAGAAGATAAGACTTAGAAGCATACCGCCGACTTCATCGATGACAATAAATCCAGCGTCTTTCTTACCAAAGATCCTCTCTGCTTCACCAGCAAATATTAATCCTGACAAAATTATTAATCCGGTGACCAGGCCATAAATAACCCTGTTGTCTTTTAATAAACAAAATATAATAACCCCGCCCAGGCTCCCAAAAGTACCGGGAGCAAAGGGGAAGTATCCGAAATAAAAAAATGTAGTTATAATTTTTGTGAGTTGCTTACGAAGATCCATGAGCTAAAAATTTAGAACCTGGCAATTATCTTGCGGTTCTCCCAAAGATAAGCCAGTCCTGAATAGAGGGTAAGCCCAACGGTAAATAACATCAGTATGTATATACTCTGACGGAACATTTTTTCCCAGGAGGGATTCCAGGTAAAATAGGCAAGCATCACTTCTTTTGTGACAATAAAACTTAGAATAGAAAAGATCACCGCCATCTGCGAAAAAGTTTTATGTTTTCCGGCTCTGGCAGCTGATAATACCTTTCCTTTATTAAGCGCGAATAGCCTTAGTGATGTAATCAGGATCTCCCGGGAGACGATGATTACGAACATCCAGGCATCGATTAGCTGCATCTGGACAAAAGCGGCAAAGGCCGCTAAGACCAAAATCTTATCTGCAATCGGATCCATCAATCTGCCAAAATCCGTAACCATATTCTTCTTCACAGCGATCATCCCGTCAAGAAAATCAGATAAAGCAGCAAAGAGAAAAATAGCAAGACTGGCAATCTTTGCCCAGGGCCCATGAACAAAGAGAAAAAACATGAATATAAATGTCAGAATAATCCTCAATATAGTTATTTTATTGGCGATGTTCATCCCGTTAGAAACTCCTCTCTTGAATCCCGAATATGTTTCTAACGGGATTCATCTCTTAACTACCTCCCCTATCAGATCGTATTCTAAAGTATCATTTATTTTGACTTTTACGAAATCGCCGGCCTTTAATTTCTGCTTTGAGCGCACATAGACCAGGCCGTCTACTTCCGGGGCGTCATATTGACTACGCCCCAGATATGAACCATTTTCCTCCTCGTCAATCAAGACATCGATAATCTGCCCGATCATCCTGCTGTTGACCTCGCTTGATACTTCCCTCTGCAGAGACATAATCGCATCAAAGCGTTCGATCTTTATTTTCTCCGGAATCTGGCCCTGAAAACCATAGGCAGGCGTATTCTCTTCTCTGGAATAAATAAATGCCCCCAGCCTCTCAAATCTGACTTCTTTTAAAAATCTCAGCAACTCTTTAAACTCCTTCTCTGTCTCCGAAGGAAACCCCGCGATGATAGATGTGCGTAAAACCACACCGGGAATAATTTTCCTGATCTTCGCGATCAGCTTGATAGTCTCTTCTTTTGTTGTATCCCGGTTCATCAAGCTTAATATTCGCTGGTTGATATGTTGAATGGGCAGATCGATATATTTACAAAATTTCTTTTCCGAACTAATCAACTCTAATAGTTCTTCGCTGATGCGGTTAGGATATAAGTAAAGAAGCCTGATCCAGTCGATATCAGTAGCTTTTTTGAGTATCTCTCTTAAGAGCCAAGACAGCCGGGGCCTCTTATATAGATCCATTCCAAAACCCGTGATATCCTGACCGATGATGTTTAATTCCGATACCCCTTGCTTATTAAACCCCTCAACTTTCCTGAGAACCGAATCCATATCCAGGCTTTGGAACCTGCCTTTTATTTTAGGTATAATGCAAAAACTACAATTGTTTACACAGCTTTCGCAAATCTTAAGGTAGGCAAAGTGAGCGGGCGTCAAAGGATACCTTCTCGTTTCATGGTTAAGAGACACCCTGCCTACGAAGGCATCGACCTCCGGAAATTCCCTGCTTAATTGTTCTTTATAACGTTGGCTCAAACATCCATAGACTATTACTCTCTCTAATCTTCCCTCTTTTTTCAATTCTAATAAGTCCAATATCGCATCGATTGATTCTTTTTTAGCATCCTCTATAAACGCACAGGTATTAATGATCCCGATATCCGCCTTATTCATATCGACCACAGGGTAACCCTTGGCATTTATTCTCCCTAATATACTCTCGGAATCTACAAGATTACGCGGACAACCTAAACTCAATATCCCGACCTTCTTTATAGCTTTCATTTGCCTATCTTCAAACCTTCTTTAGTAATCAGTATATTTTTTATTACCTGGCCGCGTCGGCCTAGATTCTTAAAAAGCTCTCCGTTAACCTCAAGCTCCACCCCCCCGGCATTACCCAAAGAAAGCTCTATCTTTTTCTTTGCCTGCCAGCTTTCGTCTATCCCCTTCTCTAGTACCCTCTGGAAAACGACCTTGCCGTCGACTTTGACTGACATCCAGCAATTCTGCCTAGCCATAACCACTAATTGTATTCCGCTGGATAACGGTACTTCAGGTTTAATCTCATTTATCTGAGGCTGAGCTGACTTAACCGCAACCGCCTCCGCCTTTTTTGCCAGATGCGCCTTTTTTCTAGAAGATATAAACCTACCCAGATTAAATAAGACTACCCAGATGATCAAAGCAAAGAAAGCGGATCTGAATAATTTCTTTAACTTTTCAGAAGGTTTAAAGGTAAGTACTTTTGTACAGGCAGATTTTAATAAACAGGCAGATTTTTTAGGTTTTTCCCTTATTTCCCGGGAAGCTGGCGTGCCCTCTCCGGATTCAGCCTGTAGATCTTTAGGGCCGAAAATATATTCATCGGGGCCCACCCCTAAATACTTACAATAGATTTTTAAAAAACCTTTTAAGTATACGGGTGAGAGGTTTGTAAAACTATCTCCTTCTATGGCCTTTAAAACATTTGCGTTAATTTTGGTGGCTCTCTGTATATCTTCAAGAGTGATACCCTTCTCAAGGCGTATTTTTTTCAGTCGCGCACCAGCTGATTCCATAATTAAAACTCCTGCTCTTTATCCTGGCCTAAATCTTTCTTTAACCATTGTTCTCTATCGACTAAGATCCTTCGGGGCTTACTGCCTTCAAAAGCACTAATCAGGCCATCCTGCTCCATGGCATCAATAAGCCTGGCCGCACGGGTATACCCTAATCGCATACGTCTTTGCAGTATTGATACCGAAGCCTGGTTGCTCTCCATAATCACCTTGACTGCTTGATCATAAAATTCATCTTTATCGTGACTTCCATGGCCTGACTTTTGCTGAACCTGCAGGATCTCCTCGTCATATATCGGCTCTGATTGCTCTTTAATGAATCCAACTACCTTTTTAATCTCTCTGTCACTTACTAAACAACCCTGAATACGAATCAGTTTAGATTCTCCGGGCCTTAAGAATAGCATATCTCCTTTACCCAAAAGTTTATCCGCCCCATTCATATCGAGAACTGTACGTGAATCTACTTTAGATGCCACATTAAAAGATATGCGAGCCAGCAAGTTCGCCTTGATTACACCGGTAATCACATTAACCGAAGGCCTCTGCGTAGCTAAGATCAAATGTATTCCTACGGCGCGAGAAAGCTGGGCTAAACGTGTAACTGCATTCTCTATCTGATCCGGCGTTACACTCATCAAATCAGCGAACTCATCTATGATTACAACAATATACGGTATTTTCTCTTGTTTTTCGTTATAACTCTGAATATTCCTTACGCCTACTTTGGCTAAGAGTCGATAGCGCTCTTCCATCTCGTTAGTTACCCATTTAAGCGCGGAAGATGCCTTCTTGGCATCAGTGACTACAGGACATAATAGGTGCGGCAGGCCGTTAAAGTGCATCAATTCTACCATCTTGGGATCGACCATGACGAATTTTAAATCATCGGGGCTTGCTTTAAAGATCAGCGAAAGAATCAGGCTATTCACGCATATCGTCTTACCTGAACCGGTTGTACCGGCGATCAAAAGGTGAGGCATATCATCAAGATCTGCCACCATAGGCGTACCGGAAATATCCTTACCCAGCGAAAGGGTTAAAAGAGACTTTGCGTTTTGATAGGCGCCTGAGGCCAATACCTCTTTTAAATATACGAAATTACTTTGGATGTTAGGGACTTCGATTCCTACCCTGCCCTTCCCGGGAATAGGCGCAAGAATTCTCACTGACTGTGCCTTCATCGCCAAGGCGATATCATCGCTCAGGGCTACAATTCGGTTTAATTTTATTCCCGGTGCAGGCTCAAGCTCATAACGGGTAATCACCGGCCCGCGTTCAATATCTGTGACTTTTGCCTGGATTCCGAAATCATCCAAGGTTTCCTCCAAGATTCTGGCATTGGCTTCCAGGTCTCCCTTAACCTGCCTACTCTCAAGAGGCGGAGGTGAATCCAATAAATCTAAAGAGGGCAGATGATAATCACCTATTTTCTTTTCCTCCAATTTTAACGCAGGCTGATTATCTTCAGGTTTTGATTTTATCTGGACCTTCGGTTTGCCAAATGCAATACTACTGGGGAGGAATGTCTTTGGCTTGAAAGGTGGCGCAACCTTATCTTCTTTCTTTTGATTAGCAGAGTAAATCTTTTCGTAAATTGCGGGTTTGAGTTTAACTATCCTCTTCCTCTTGGTTGAATCCAGGATGTAACCCCAAAAAGACTTAAGACGATTTAGAAAGTTTAAAAATAAAGATGAAATCAATATCTCTGTGACTAACGCCAGAGAGAGAATTATGAATGTAATGAATATAACAAAACCGCCTATCCTGCCAAAATAAGAGCTGATGAAACTAGAGATAGCAGAACCTAAGAATCCTGCCCGGTAAAATCTAATATACTCATTCTCTAAGTTAAACATCCCGATAAAAGAACTTACCGATATGAATAAAATCAAAATACCTAGAATCCTAGGCAGACCCGGGTAAAGACCCTGTTGTCGGAAAAACTGAACACCTAAAAGCAAAATTAGTAGCGGGGCAAGAAAACTGGCGGGCCGGCCGATAAGAAATACAATTATGTGGCCAAGGTATGCTCCAAATATGCCTAAAAGATTTTTCGTAGGCACATTCGGTAAAGATGTGTAAAAAGAGAGGTCTAGGCGGTCAAATCGCAAGAGGCTCAACAAAACCATCAATCCGATGGCAATTAAAACTACCCCCTTAACTTCATTGAATCTTCTTTCTTTCACCTCTAAATTTATTCTTAAACTTGTCCCGTTAGAGAATCATACTTACCTAAGAATCAGTATTCTCTAACGGGACTTGCTTCTTACTTAACTTTATCCTGCCCAATTCATCTATACCGATGACCTTGACTTTAAATTCATCCCCTAGTTTAACTACATCTTCAACGTTTTTTACAAAACTCCCGGCAAGCTCCGAAACATGAACTAAGCCTTCTTTACCCGGAGCGATCTCACAGAATGCTCCGAAATTTGTAACCCGCTTTACCTTGCCTAAATATATACGATTTACCTCTACATCATCGGTTATTGCCCTGATCATTGCAATCGCTGCATCAGACTTCTTAGGATCATTGGAAGCCACGAAGACGCTGCCATCATCCTGTATATCGATTTTAGCTTCTGTTTCGGCGATTATTTTCTTAATCGTTTTTCCTCCCGGGCCGATTAATCCCCCGATCTTCTCCGGATTGACCTTAATAACATCTATGCGCGGAGCATATGCTGAAAGCTCTTCACGCGGACCTGCCAATGCAGCACTAATTTTATCTAATATAAAAAGTCTGCCTTCTTTCGCCTGCAGCAAACAACTATCCAATAAATCTAAATCTACCCAGCTTATCTTTAAATCCATCTGCACAGCTGTAATGCCCTTTTTGGTACCTGCGACCTTAAAATCCATATCCCCGAAATGGTCTTCCAGTCCGGTAATATCGGTTAGAATCACCGCCTTTTTACCTTCTTTTATCAATCCTAACGCTACTCCTGCCACTGCATCCTTTATCGGCACACCCGCATCCATTAATGACAGCGTAGCCGCACAGATTGTGGCCATACTCGAAGAACCGTTTGACTCTAATATTTCTGAAACCACTCTTACTGTATAAGGAAACTTCTCTTTTGATGGCATAACCGCCATAAGCGCTCTTTCAGCTAAGGCGCCATGGCCGATCTCGCGACGGCCGGGACCCCTCATTGGCCTGGTTTCTCCTACGCTAAAAGGCGGAAAACTATAATGCAACATAAAGGACTTATACGATTTTCCTTCTAGAGCCTCGATCATCTGCTCATCTTCGCCTGTGCCTAAAGTAGTAACTGCCAGACTCTGTGTTGAGCCGCGAGTAAAAATACCTGAACCATGGGTGCGCGGCAATGCTGCAACCTCACAAGTAATCGGACGGATATCTTTAAATCCTCTATTATCAATACGTCTATTTTCATTTAGAATTTTAGCCCTTACTTGTTTCTTCTCGATTTCATGCAGCGCAGTCTTTATATCGGCAACTTCATGGCCATCAGGGGTAAATTTCTCCTCTAAATCCTTGGATAATAAAGCTACCCCTTCTTCCTGCTCTTCTTTACCAGTTAATTTATAGATTTCTAATAATCTTTCCTTGGATAACTCTTCAACTTTTTTCTCTAAATCCGGATCGATCTTTTTATATTGCACTTCGAGCTTCTTCTTGCCGATCTCCTTCTGAAATTGCTCTTGCAGGCTAATTAACTCTTGAAGATGACCAAATCCGAATTTTACCGCTTCCAAAAATTCTGATTCTTCTATCTCTTTAGACTTGCATTCGAGCATAACTACGCCCTTTGAATTCGCTACCACCACTACGTCTAAATCAGAGTTGTCTAACTCTGAATATGTTGGATTAAGGATGAATTGGTTATTTACTCTGGCTACCCGACATGCGGCCAGAGGCCCATTAAAGGGTATGTCGGATATTGACAATGCCGCGGATGCTCCGATTACAGCCAATATATCCGGATCATTCTCTCCATCACTAGAGAGAACAATTGCCACAACTTGAATGTCATTAAGTAAGCCTTCGGGGAACAAGGGGCGTATCGGACGATCAACTAGACGTGCGGCTAAAATCTCACTCTGCGATGGCCTGCCCTCTCTTTTAAAAAATCCTCCCGGTATCCTACCGGCTGCGTAGGTCTTTTCTTGATATTCAACGGTGAGAGGGAAAAAACCAAGACCTGCTCTGATCTCGCGAGACATGCAAGCCGTAACCAAAACTACGGTTCCACCATACTGAACAGTTACCGAACCATTAGCCTGTTTAGCGAGCTTCCCAGTCTCTAAAATTAAATCCTCATTACCAAATTTGAACTTCAGTATATTATTTTGCATATAATCTATAGCCTTTCCTTATGATTAAACCTCGATTATTTTCTCAAGTGAAGTTTATTGATAATCTCTTCGTATTTCTTGATATCCTTTTTCTTGAGATAATTGAGGAGTCTGCGGCGCCTGCCTACGAGAGAGAGCAGGCCGCGGCGAGAATGGAAATCTTTTTTGTGGCTCTTAAAGTGATCAGCTAATAAACTGATCCTTTCCGACAGAATCGCTATTTGCACTTCTGCCGAACCGGTATCCTTACCATGCACCTTATACTGATCAATAAGTTCTTTCTTTCTTTCTTTCATCAAAACCAACTTTCTTTTCACCCCCCTAATTATTTTATTTATTATACTCTAGTTTAGATAATTAGTCAACCTATTCTATTCGATTTATACTTTATTTAAGAAAAATCGTTGCGGATTCAGCGAGCAAACAAGCAAACTGTAGGAGTTACTTATAATAATCGATGCCGCGGAGCAACAACTGGTCATCCATGCGCTTGGGAGAGAAGAATTTACGCACGAACGCCTTTGCTTTATCTATATCGAACTTCTTACAACAATAGATATCGACAGAAATAAAATCTTTAACCGTCAAGGTATGAATCACTATAGAGCTCTCCACCAACGGCGCCCAACCCGAAAGGCCTGCCTTATCAGGAAACCGCGTATCATCCGTAAAGAATATATTCGGTGGCGCCTGTTTCTCCATACCCAAATAGCCTACAATCTGATCCAAGAAGTTATAACAAAGAGCCAAATCACTACATGTGCCGCTCTTACAATCATAAAGATCCAAGAGCAGCTGATAGCCGAAAACTTCACAGGCTTTACTTTCCTGCGCTCTATCTTGAGTCGGTAAATCTACTTTTGCTATCCGATTAATCTGCATAGTCTATTTTTATTATACACGAATAAAAAAAATGTCAAAGGTTTTTTATAAATTCCGCAATTGATGAAACATATCTCTCTTTTGAATCCAGGAAAGCCATCCCGTGGCTGCCTGAAATCTCTATAAACTCTTTAGGAAAAGCAGCGGAATCATAAAGCCTTCGGGCTAATCTAAAAGGTACCACTTCGTCACTTGAGGTATGTATGAATAATTTCGCTGCTTCAATTTTTCTGACCTTGTTCATCGAATCAAAACTATTAGAGAAGATAAATTTCGGAAAAAATGGATAGATCTTTCCTGCCATATCCCTGCCCCTGGAAAACCCTCCCTCGATGATTAAAGCCTTCAGCTCCTTCTTAACGGCCAGGTCAATAGCTACTGCTGTTCCTAAAGACTCTCCGTAAGCAATAATCAGCTCCGGTTTGATCTTACGGGTGTTCAATAAATAAACATAAGAGGCCTGGGCATCTCGATACAATCCGGCCTCATTGGCTCTCCCCTGACTTCTTCCAAAACCCCGGTAGTCAATTATAAATACATTTAGTCCGATTCTGCTTAAAAGATTTATTTTATCGACCCGATTTCCGATATTGCCCGCATTGCCATGGAATAATAGAAGGGTATATTTTGCTCCAGGATTAGAGATGAACCAACCGTTTATCTTAACGCCGTCTTCTGTGGATATGTATATATCCTCAAAAGAGAGGCCGGCAGCAGAAGGGAAATATTCGATACTCTTAGAAGGATAATATACTCCCTTAAACTCAATATATTTGGCATAGATAAAGAGAACTAAGAGAAATAGTAATAGGATAAAAATAGTTTCTTTCATCATACGCATAAAAATTTTAAGTTAAACCTGGCATCTCTCAATCTCACTTATTTTGCAGGGTATCATTTATCTCTACGAGTTTTCTCCAGAGCCGATCAAGACTCTTGTTTAAACGCCGTAAATTGAAGGAAATGTCAAAACTGAAAACCAGTAAAAAAAGCAGTATAATCGTAACCAATGCGTCTACTTGCATATCGCCTCCCTCCTCAAATAAATTCGCTTATTAATCGCCACTTATATATCCTTTAGATTAAGATTGCCCTAAACTTAACCGCCAGATATCTCTTCTGATAAAATTAATCACTTTAGAAATCATAACCTTAATCTCCTTTTTTTATGCATCTTAAGGAAATGTTTTAATTTTTTTTATTATATCATGAAAACCAAAAAATTATCTATTTTAATATGTGTTCAGCTAAACCTTGACTAAAGCAAACGGACAAATCTTGTTGTATGCACAGTATGTACATGCCATATAAGCCGGTTGAGCAACAAAACTTCTTCTTCTTATTCCGGATGAAACAAACCGTATTTTATCTTTTATTTTATCCAAAGACTGATGCTCGATTTTGCTGCTCCCGATAATACCGGCCTCCAAAAAGTATAGTTTTATATACTTGGGGAGTTCGCCGAATATATTCTCATAGGCCAACGCATATAGCGCAAGTTGTAAACTTTCTCCTGCCCGCTTATCCGCTTCTTTTTGACTTTTGATCTGAGAAGTCTTATAATCCATAACCGTCGCCCCTTCTGCGCCTATATCCACACGGTCAAAACGGCCGATGATTTTATTCTTATCCAGGATAAAGGAAAATTCCTTTTCAATATACGCAGGTTTTGAATTACGCATCTCCTCCTGATCAAACAATTTGGTCAAAGCCTGCCGACCGATACGAAAACGCTCTTCTTCATGCCTGAGGTCTAGGAAACCCTGCGGATCGAAATTACTGGTAAAGGCATCCAAGAGATCCGAAAGCTTGGCTTTTTTTCCGGATATTTTAAATCTGAAATATTTACTCACCGCTTCATGCATCGCACGTCCATAAATCACAGTATGATGTTCCATAATCGGTACGCGTAATATATTTACATACTTATACTTCAAAGGACAGGTGAGATAATCATCAATCTGATAATAACTTAAGCTGATTAATTTATCCTGAGGGATTTCGTTTAACTTTGGCCTAATTGAATCTTTCTTCGGGGCGAAACGCTCGATTGACTCTAAGGCCGAGCTCTTCTTTTTTTGCTTACTCTCAAGATCCTTGCCCTGAGCTTCCAGTACGAATTGACTCACGCGGCGCATGCGTTTTCCACCATAGTCCTCTGCACTTGTTAGATAAAGCCTCTCTTGTGCTCTGGTCATTCCTACGTAAAAAAGCCTACGCTCTTCTTGAATATGAAAGTCCCCTATCGGCAATATTTCTTTTATCAAAACATCCGGCAATTCGATAGTTTGCCGTCTACGCGGCCAGGGAAAACGCCCCTGTACAAGATTGACCAAAAATACCACCCGGAATTCCAATCCCTTAGCTTTATGCAGTGTGAGCACATTTACCGCGTCTGTATCTAGATCTGCTTCTACGGTAGCAGGATCATCGCCTGCCTCGATTAAAAGATCCAGATATTTCACAAAACTTATCACCCGGTCCTCTTTAGCCACTAATTCAAAATCTCTTACCAGATTAAAGAACTTGGCGATATTTTGCACTTTGGTTTCTTTTTCTAGATTAATCGCCCGGGTCAACTCCTTCAGGTATCCGCTTTCGGTCAAAAAGCTATATAGCAGTCTTCCGGTAGATTCATCGCGAGAGATCTTTAAAAATTTCTCTAGATCTTCTAATATTTTTTTAACCTTATCCCTAAATTCATCACTAACACTTGATAACTCGGATAGATTATCCAGTTCCTTAAATACCAGGTATAAAGACTTGTTTCTTCGTTTTGCATAATGGTTGCATTGACTTAGGTCAGAGAGATTTAGAGAATATACTTCAGAGCTTGCCAAATAATAAAAGCTCAGGGAATCCGAAAGGTTAGCTATTAGGCGCAAAAAATTAATGCAGAGCCTGACTTCTTCCCTTGAATAAAGGCCCTGATTACCGCTGAATTGCCAGGGAATTTCATGCATGTTCAAAGCCTGCAGGTATCCCTGGCTATCAGAATTAGAACGGACAAGAATCGCAAAATCACTGAATTTAAAATTCCCCGAGGCTACTTCTTGCTTGATCATCTTCGCTACCTGATCAGCTTCGCTAGAATGATTATCAAAATAAAGATGCTGCGGAGGCTCCCCTTCTTTTTTAAAACCAATAAGCCTTTTATCAATCTTGGCTTTTACCTCAAAGCGTTCGGGATTATTATGCTGTATCAGGCGATAGGCGCTATCGAGGATGGCCTGGGTGGAACGGTAATTCTGAATCAGGCTGATCTGCCTGGCCTTTGGGTACTCTTCGATAAAATTTAATACGTTACTGTATGCCGCCCCCCGCCATCGATAGATACACTGATCATCGTCGGCGACTACAGCAATGTTCTTCTGAGGGCCTGCCAGTAATTTCACTATCTGAAACTGCGCAAAATTAGTATCCTGAAATTCATCAACCAGAATATATTTAAATTGCTCCTGATATCTCTTTAGAATCAAAGGATGCTCGCGCAAGAGCCTTAATGCTAGATAAAACTGATTACCAAAATCAAGT
>JAHIZC010000105.1 GCA_018814745.1 Candidatus Omnitrophota bacterium | reverse complement strand
GGATTTATCCCCGGATGATCCGGAAGCACGCTTTTATCTGGCGAGTGTTTACAATAATCTCGGGAAGGATGACTTAGCAGAGCAGGAGTTAAAGAAAGCCCTGGAGCTAAATCCACAATATCATCAGGCTTTGAATTTCCTCGGGTATCTTTATGTTGAAGAGAACAGAGATCTTGACCGGGCAGGGGAGATGATCGATAAGGCTCTGGAGATGCAGCCGGATAACGGAGCTTACATTGATAGCCTGGGATGGTTTTATTTCAAAAAAGGTAAATTTCAGGAAGCAAAAGATAAATTAGAGCAAGCATCGACTTTACTTGAAGACCCGGTGATCTATGATCATCTCGGTGATGTCTATCAAAAGCTAAATGATGTTGAGAACGCAAAATTAAACTGGAGAAAATCCTTAGAGTTAGACCCGAATCAAGATAAGATCAAAGAGAAAATAGAGAAATGGTAGAAGAGAAGGATATAAAACATTTAGAAGAGAAAGCAAAACAGATTCGCCGTTTGATTATAGAGATGTTGGCTAAAGCAGGCTCGGGCCATCCGGGCGGAAGCCTTTCAGCCACGGATTTAATTACTGCTTTATATTTTAGTGTCTTAAAACATAACTCTAAAGATCCCAAATGGCCTGATCGCGACAGATTTCACATGTCCAAAGGGCATTGTTGTCCGCTCTGGTATGCGGTATTGGCAGAATCAGGTTATTTTTCCGTCGATGAACTCTGGACATTAAGACAGCTTGGTTCTATTTTACAGGGCCATCCGGATAGGCGTACGCCGGGGATTGACGTAGCCTCCGGTTCATTAGGCCAGGGGTTATCAGTTTCTTTAGGTATGAGCCTGGCGGCGAAGCTGGATAAGAAAGATTACAGGGTATATTGTTTATTAGGAGACGGAGAAATTCAGGAAGGAAATGTCTGGGAAGCGGCTATGGCCTGCGCGCATTTTAAATCTGATAATATATGCGCGATCTTGGATTATAATGGATTTCAGATTGACGGAAAGGTCTGCGAAGTGATGAATCTTGAGCCGGTAGCTGCTAAATGGAAAGCCTTTGGCTGGCATACCATGGAGATAGACGGGCACAATATGAAAGAAATCTTATCTGCCTTTGACGAAGCAAAGAAAGTAAAGGGTAAACCATCTATAATTATCGCCCACACCGTAAAAGGCAAGGGGGTAACATTCATGGAGAATGTCTGCGATTTTCACGGCCGTGCTCCTACCAAAGATGAGGCTGAGAAAGCGCTAAAGGAGTTGGAATAGAAGATGGCTGAGATGTTGTATCAACGGGATGTTTACGGGAAGGCCTTAGTCGAACTGGGTAAAAAGAATAAAGATATCGTAGTTTTCGACGCTGATCTATCCGGCTCAACCCGTACAAGTTTCTTTGCCAAAGAGTTTCCCGAGAGATTCTTTAATTTTGGCGTCGCCGAGCAGAATATGATGGCTGCAGCGACGGGCTTGGCTAGTTGCGGTAAGACAGTGTTTGTATCGACCTTTGCGATATTTGCTGCCGGCCGCGCCTGGGATCAGGTGAGAAATTCGGTTGCTTACAGCGGTTATAATGTGAAGATAGTTGCAACGCATGCCGGTATTTCAGTAGGCCCTGACGGTGCGAGCCATCAGGCACTGGAAGATATTGCTTTGATGCAGGCAATTCCTAAAATGAATATCATTGTTCCTTGTGATGGCCCGCAGACACGCGAGGCAGTAATCGCTTGCATCGATATTAAAGGAGCATTTTATATCCGTTTAGGAAGGCCTAAGGTGCCAACAGTAGAAAATAAAGGTAAATTTGAATTTGGTAAAGCCCAGGTAATTACTAAAGGTGATGACGTAACTATCATTGCCTGCGGGATTATGGTAAATGAAGCATTAGCCGCAGCAGAGAATCTTGCGAAGAATGGTATCAAGGTGCGGGTAATCAATGTGCATACGATTAGGCCGCTGGATAATGATACGATCTTAAAAGCAGCTTGCGAAACGCGCGGAATTGTTATCTGTGAGGAGCATACGGTGATAGGCGGACTCGCCTCAAGCGTTCAGGAAGTAGTGGCAGAAAATAATCCGGTAAAAGTTTTGTGTCTTGGAATAAAGAACAGATTCGGCCAGTCAGGGAGCCCTTCAGAGCTCCTGAAAGAGTACAACCTCACAAGTTTCGATATAGAGGAAGCAGTGAAGAAGGTTATTTCTTAAGGAAGTCAAGTTGATACTGCAGTCTCACGCCAAATTAAACCTCTTTTTAGAAGTCCGTAGTAAACGTAGAGACAATTTTCATAATCTCAGAACCATATTTGAAAGAATAGACTTATCTGATAAGATCATCCTGACTTTACGTAAGAAGGATAGGAAGATAAAGGTTATTTGCGCTAATCCTCAAGTTCCCCGTAACTCAACCAACCTCTGTTTTCGCAGCGCAAAACTACTTCAGGATCGGTTTAATATAGGTAAAGGCGTAAACATAAGGATTATAAAGAAGATTCCTGTGGGCGCAGGCCTTGGAGGAGGCTCGAGTAATGCAGCAGCTGTATTTTTAGGCCTGAACAAACTCTGGGAATTAAATTTAAAATTAAGCAGGCTTGTAAGTTTAAGTAAAAAAATAGGTTGCGATGTTCCTTTCTTTATATATAATACAAATTTCGCATTAGCCACCCAACGCGGGGATAAAATTACGCCTTTAAGGCATCTTAAAGGCCTGCGGCTCTGGCATGTGGTGGTAGTGCCTAAAATAAACGTCTCCACAGCTAAAATTTACGATAAATTTGATGCGTATTCTGGGTTGACAAGAATAAAATATGATGTTAAACTATTTAACTTAGCATTAAGGAATAAAGACCTATCTTTGCTGGGAGGCCTGATTTTTAATAGCCTGGAGAAGGTTACTCTTAGGCTTTATCCTGAGGTAGGCCGTATCAAGCAGCAGCTCTTTGATTTAGGCGTAGAATCAATCTTGATGTCCGGAAGCGGTCCGGCAGTGTTTGGAATTGTAGCATCCAGAAAGGAGGCATTATCGGTCCTCAGACGACTAAAAGGCGTCTTAAGGTCAAAGAGAGTATTTGTAACAAGAACGATTTAGAGCTCAAGGCATCCAGGAGGTACTAAGCTATGGAAATAACAGAGGTGAGAGTAGTTTTAAAGGAATCACCGGATAAAAAACTAAAAGCTTACGCAACAGTGACATTTGATAATGCCTTTGTGGTAAGAAACATTAAAGTAATCGAAGGCTCAAGCGGCCTGTTTATCGCTATGCCCTCAAGAAAGATCAAACAGCCGTGTTCAAAATGTAATTTTAAGAATGAGATGCGCAGCAAATATTGCAATCAATGCGGCGCACAGTTAGTATCCGTAACCAGGCCCCTAGGACAAGAAGCAGGTGGGAATGCTCAACTGGAACATAAAGATATCGCCCATCCTATAACACAATCCTTCAGGGAGTATCTACAAAAAAGAGTTTTAGAAGCATACGAGCAAGAGAAGACAAAAGGCCCATCAACAGGTGCCTAATCCTGAAATATAGATAATTTTGGGATGTCGTCTCCCGATGCAGATATTAGAATTCACCATCGGGATCCCGATAGTAAGAAGAAAATGATACATCGGGACAATGGTACTCGGGACGACATAAGCAAGCAGGAGTTTGTTAGTTTTGCAAATTTTTCTTAAACCGTTCCGACTTGATATTGTAAAGGTGAGCAGCGAGTTCTTTGTTCTTTGATAGCAGGAAGCTGGAATCAATGATGATAAGAGAAGCAATTGCCTGTTTGCATTCGCCGATAGTCTGAGGCGATTCGTTGAGGATTTTAGATAAGCAGCCGTTCTGTTTAATCCAGTAGGCGAGTGTCCAGCTCAGGAATGACATAATCCAGTGTTTTTGGATTTGCTCCTGATGGCGCACCTGATACTGGTCAAAACAGAAGGTATCCTTGAGTTCTCTAAAAGATTCTTCAATGCCCCAGCGCAACAGATAGGTGAGGATGGCAGATCTTACAGGCATAGCAAGGTCAGTAGTAATAAGTATATGTACATCCTTATCATCAGTACCGGACCATTTATCAAAAATAAAGATTACCTGAACTTCAGTTGAGCAGTCTCTCAGCTTAGACTTAAATGCATAATAGAGGACGTTTTTATCTGTCCCGTCCGCCTGCGGTATAGCAGCAGCTTTAAGCTTATGAGGATAAAACTCTTTGATTAATGCGATAATCTTATCGCCGGTTAGATACCGCCACTGTTTGGTCTGGGGGTGGGTAAAGAATATGGAACGGTTGCTTTTTACTTCAGCTACTAACGAGATATTTTTCGACGCCACAAACTCTATTAAATCGGTTGAGGTATACCAGGCGTCCACCACCACAGAAGAAAAGGGTATCTTTTTATTAACCGCATCATCGATGAGTTCTTTGGCAAGGTCAAGCTTAGACTTAAAGTTCTCTGGGTTAGGCGTAGTGATAGGCAGGTAGGATTTGAAGTCTACCGGAAAATGTTTGGCTTCTGATACGAAGCAGCTTGCCACGGCAACGTTGCAGTTTTCTTCTCTGCCTAAGGGACCGCAATATTGGAACTGTGCTCCTTCAGTTTTTTCTGCATATGGCTTGGGGCAGGCGGTATCGTCGATAGCAAGCACGCCCTTATGAGTAGCTTGGGTTGTTCTTTGATTTTGCAGTATTTTTATTCTGATGTCATTCAGTTCTTTTACGCTCCAGTGAGATTCCGAGAAAAAATACTGCAGCTTCTGGTAATTGATGGTAGTATTATTCGCGATGCTGGCCAAAGACATTCTTTTGCAATCAACAAACATCGCGTAGATGAATTCCCTGAATACTTCCATCTGGATTTTTGAGAAATTGGATTTAAAGCAGGAGAGAAACTTCTCGATAAATCTGAGACGCGGGTTTATAATAGGCATATCCGTTGCTCCTTGTTAAGGTGTTTGTAATTGCCGATATGCCTATAGAATAGCAGGAGTTAGAGTAAAAAGTCAACAAGAATTTTGACGCAACGCATTGAAATTACGTAAGTTACGATTTTTCATGAGTTATAGAAACTGAGTTTTTAAAAATAATCAGGAAGAAAAATATTTTTTAACAAAATACTGTAATATATTAAATTGAAAGGGATATTGG
>JAHIZC010000104.1 GCA_018814745.1 Candidatus Omnitrophota bacterium | reverse complement strand
TTTTTCGGCGAGGGGCTATGATAAAGTACTGAAGGTATCTAGAACAATTGCGGATTTGGGCAACTCAGAGGCTATCTTAGCAGAACACATTGCAGAAGCGATACAGTATAGGAGTTTGGATAGAGGATTTGTGATTTGATTACTCAGTAAGTTTCAGGCGGGGTTCTTTTCTTCTCTCGTGGGTATTAATAAACTCGGTGATCACTTTTTTATCTTTATCGGATAAGTTTAAAAACTGCATTCCGCTTCTGTAGCCGCGGCCCTTGATAAAAGTGCAGTGGCGGACTTCTGCTTTTACGGTTATATCTTCGCTAATACCAAAATACTGGCCTTCCATATTTAACTCTAAAATTAATCCCTTAGGCAGAAAATATTTAGAGAACATACCTATTCCTAATATGCTGATATCTACTATCTGGGCATCGAAATTCATGCCGCTGATCAAAGCAAACTTCTGCTTATGTTCAGAGGGTATCTTAGAGTGAATCGTGAGATTGATGCCTATTCTCGGGGCCTTGCGTGTCTCCATGACTTAAATAAGTGAAAGCCGAATTGCCTTTCTTTGCTCTATTTTATGGACAAATTTTTCTAGCTTTTGTTTATCCTTTTTATTAAAAGGAATAAATTTGACTCCCAGATGAAACTTGTATGCTTTGTCCTGCCTTAAGACGATATAAGCTACTTTCCCTTTTAAATCCGGTAATATCTTTTCCGTTGCCTTCATCCCGATTAGAGAATTGGTAATAATTTTTTTATTACAAACCAGGCCAATGCCTCCTTTGCTTATATCCAAAATATACCCTTTGGCATTTCTACCTCTTCCATACTGGATATCGAGAAATATCTTTTTCATCGCCTTCCTTTTCTTTATTATATCTTTTTGATATAATAAGTCAACCTTATATTCTCTATTTTAGGGTTTTATCAATGCCAGCGTCTCAGCACGGGTTTTTTGGTTTTCTTTAAATATGCCTCTTACTGCCGAAGTTATGGTTAAAGCACCCGGCTTTTTTACGCCGCGGAAAGACATGCAAAGATGCTCTGCCTCAATCACCACCATGCATCCTAGCGGCTTAAGTTTTTTCATAATGATGTTAGCGACCTGAGTGGTGAGGCGCTCCTGTACCTGCGGCCTGCTTGATAAGATATCGACCACGCGTGCTAATTTGCTCAAACCGGTAACCCTGCCTCCCTTAGGTATGTAGGCAATATGGGCCTTGCCGATAAAGGGCAGGAGGTGGTGTTCACAGACGCTATACATAGAAATATCTTTTAGTAATACAATCTCATCGTGCTTCTGTTCTAAAATAACCTCTAGTTCTTTCTCGGGATCCTTGTGTATGCCGGAGAATATCTCCTCATACATATCTGCCACGCGCCTAGGCGTCTCGATGAGATCTTTTCTATTCGCATCCTCACCGATCGCAATCAATATATCCTGGATTGCTTTCTCTATTTTTTTCTTATCCATTTTACCTCCGCTCATTTGCCAATACAAAATTCAGAAAATATTTTGTCCAATAGGCTTTCTGAGAATTTCTTTCCTAAGAGCTGGTCTAAATACAAAAGTGCATCTTTGATATCCTGGGCAATAAATTCTAAGGATAGTTTATTATCCAATGATTTAGCTGCTTCTGCAATGAGTTTCTCCGCTTCCCGGATAGATTCAATCTGCCTCAATCTGCTCACTACTACAGGCTCAGAGCTAATTACTCTACCGTTATAGACCAAATTAGCTATAGCATCTTCTAGCAGATTGATATTTCTAATTTTCTTCGCCGAGATATCGACTATCTCCTTGAACTTTTTCGCTATTTTATCCTTTTCGATATTTTGCCTTAAATCAATTTTATTTATAACGGCGATAACAGCCTTCTTCTTTAATTTACCGATCAATGCTTCATCCTCCTTGCTCAATTTCTTGTTGCCATCAAATAAAAGAATGACTAAATCCGCAAGGTCAATATATCTTCTGGAACGGCCGACGGATTTTTTTTCTACTAAATCACGCGGCTCTAATATTCCGGCTGTATCTACTATCCTTACGGGAATGCCTTTTATATCAATTATCTCCTCAATCGTATCTCTGGTTGTGCCCGGGATACTGGTGACAATGGAACGCTCCTGATCAAGGAGTGCGTTTAAAAGCGATGATTTGCCTACATTAGGCTTACCACAGATAACCACATGTATACCTTCACGTAATATCCTGCCTTGCTTTGAAGTATTCAAAATCTCTTTGAGTCGTGAGTCTAGATTATTAATCTTTCGCGCAATCGCTTGAAGGTTTACTGAATCTATCTCTTCTTCCGGAAAATCGATATTCACCTCTAAGAGAGAGAGGACATCTAGGAGGTCTATTCTGATGTGATTTATACGCTTCGATAATCCGCCTCTTAGCTGTTCTAAGCTTATCTTTAAAGCTGAATCCGTTTTGGCGCGGATTATATCCAAAACCGCCTCTGCCTGCGCCAGATCAATCCTGCCGTTCAGAAACGCCCTCTTGGTAAATTCACCCGGCTCGGCTAAACGACAACCATTCTCTAAAACCAGATCCAGAACTCGACGCAAAGCCACAATCCCGCCGTGACAATTAATCTCTACAACATCCTCCTTAGTATAAGATTTCGGCGCACGCATTATAGTCAATATCACTTCGTCTATATACCCGCTCTTGGAATTTTCCTTGGGGTCCGCAATAAACCCGTAGTGAGTTGTATAAGTCTTGAATAAAGAGGGCTTCCTATTGTCCTTAGAAATAAATATGCCATCAGCTATGGGAATTGAATCTCTCCCGCTTATACGCACAATCCCTATCCCTGATTCACCGGCAGGGGTAGCAATTGCAGCAATGGTATCAGTTAAATTGGAGCTTATCATAACTTTTGGGACGCCTCCGCCTGCGGCGGACAGGCTTCCTCACACCTCAGAAGACGCCTTTGCTTTGGGAGTGAAGACGCTTCTATCAGGGGGGGGCGGAGTTCGCCGACGACGAATAAGGAACCGGTTACAAGAACCAGGTCTTGCTTATCGGCCAAATCGGATATTTTCTCTCTCGCCTCTTCTGTATTTTTTGTTAAATGTAATTTTTTACCGGGAAAATAATCAGCCAATACTTCGGGATCGCCAGAACGCGGGTTAGCTGATTTTGTCAGAATAACTTCATCTGCCAGCTCGCTTAGTTCATCGCAGATTCCTTTTAAATCTTTGTCTTTAGAAATCCCTAGCACTAAAATCAGTTTTTTGTAGCGGAAGTTTTCTTGTATAGTCTCTTTTAAAGCCTTAGCAGAAGCAACATTCTGCGCTCCATCCAAAACAACAAAAGGCTCTCGAGATATAACCTCGCACCTTCCCGGCCAGAGAGTATGATACAGCCCCTGGCGTATAGAATAAGCATTTAAAATAATATCATAGAAACGCAGCCCTTCGATTATGCCGACGGCAAGTGCAGCATTTATGACCTGATGTCTGCCGAGCAGTTTTATCTCTAATCCGGGATATTCAGCGAACGCACCCAACACACTGAACCTTTCGGCTTGTTTTTCGTAGAATATATCCTTACCGACTTCGAATAACTTCACCTTCATCTTTTTACATCTATCCCTGATTACTTCCATGACTTCCTTCTCTTGCGGCCCACTTACTACAATTGTATCAGGTTTTATAATCCCGGCTTTCTCCCCGGCAATCTCTCTTAAACTATAACCCAGTAATTGCCTATGCTCAAAACTTATGGGAGTGATAGCAGAGATATACGGTTTTACCGTATTAGTAGCATCGAGCCTGCCGCCTAAACCAGTCTCTAACACGGCGAAATCTATATTCTGCTCCTTAAAATAAACAAAAGCTATTGCAGTGTATACTTCGAAGAAAGAGAGCGATCCGTATTTTGTACTCTGGCTGAATTTATCTATTGCCGGCTTGAATCTTTCGACTAAATCTGCTAACTCCTCCTCTAAAATCATGCCTTCGAAGCAGGTTTTAGGTTCTAGGTTCTGGGTTC
>JAHIZC010000103.1 GCA_018814745.1 Candidatus Omnitrophota bacterium | reverse complement strand
GCCACCCCTCCTGTTTTTCCCGATAAAATATTTGACGCAGCCGGGACTCCCTCGTTTCGCTCGGTCGCAATACAGGCCGACTTGTCCCGAGTTTTATCTGACACCTTTATAGGAAACGAGGGATTATAGCCACTTTCGTACCCCACCAAAAATCTAATTATAGAAAGAGCTGCCTTGCAACCAGATAAAATATATTTTTTGCTAGTAGAAAAGCATTATTAGTAAAGCTTAAAAAAGAAAACTTCTTAAAAACAAAGTTAAAGCAAGCAGAAAGCAATACTAAATTAACCAGATAAACAAAAGAAAGCCCGAAAATATAATTGGCCTTTAGAAAATCTCCCTGTTTAGAGCGCACTGACTTAGCGCTAAAAACAAGATGTAAAGTTAAACTGAAACCGAACAAAAACAGAAATACGCTTATTAGCCTATCGGTTTGAAATATAAATGAAGCCGACATATAAACAACAAATACAATAATTGCATAAATTGGCAATAAATACGGGGCCACCTTTATTAAAGGCGAGAAGAAACGAAAAACCAGCTGAATTAAACGAAATCCCCGACGATAAATGAATGTCGGCTCAGAAACAAAGAAGTATATAACCACGAAGCTAATTATACCACCTACAAAGTATCCCCTTAGCGGCTTTGCAATAAGAGCGAATTCATTGATAAAAGAAACAGTACCGGAATAAACAAAGGGCAAAATACATATCCCTAAAATAAATTTTATAATTGCGGATATCCTGCCGCCGGAATAACCGGACTTCTGCGCTGGAAGGCTTTCTAAATCTTTAAGGGATTCTTTTTTGGGTAATTCTCTCTTTTTCATCAAACTCTTCGACTTGCGCTCAGGTTTGACGGTGAGTACTGTCTCGAACCGTCAATCCTTCGACTTAGGCTCAGGATCGACGGTGAGCGTAGTCGCACCGTCGAGATACGGCCTTAAAACTTTAGGTATGATTATCGATCCGTCTTTCTGCTGATAATTTTCTAATATCGCTACAAAGGTACGCGCCAGAGCAACTCCTGAGCCATTTAATGTATGCAGAAAATCTACCTTTTTCGTATCTTTCCTTCTAAATCTTATGTTCGCCCGACGCGCCTGAAAGCTCTCAAAATTACTGCAGCTTGAAACCTCAAGCCACTTATCCACCCCCGGTGCATAGGCTTCTAAATCATAGCATTTAGAAGCAGCAAAACTTAAATCTTCGCTGGATAACATCGCCACCCGATAAGGCAATTCTAATAATTTTAAAACCTCTTCTGCATCAGCAAGCAGTTTTTCCAGTTCATCATAGGAGTTCTCCGGTTTTACAAATTTAACCATCTCCACCTTATCAAACTGATGTACCCTGATTAACCCTTTTGTATCCTTACCGTAAGAGCCGGCCTCTCTTCTAAAACAGGCTGTATAAGCAGTGTAATAAACCGGCAAATCATCCTCGTTTAATACTTCATCCCGGAATATATTAGTCACCGGCACTTCCGCAGTAGGGATTAAAAATAAATCCTCATCCTTAAGCCGATACATATCTTCTTCCATCTTGGGAAGTTGGCCCGTACCGGTCATTGACTGACGGTTGACTAAAAATGGAGGAAAGACCTCGATATAACCGTGTTTCTTTGTATGTAAATCCAGCATAAAATTAATTAATGCCCGCTCTAATCTTGCCCCCCAGCCTTTATAAAGAATGAAGTTTGAGCTACTAATCTTAGCCGCCCGGTTGAAATCAATGATATCTAAATGCTGGCTAAGCTCTACGTGGCTAAGCGGCTTAAAATCAAATTCACGTAATTCACCCCATGAACGCACGTTCTTTTTTTTCGTTGCATCGCCTATAGGAATACTTGAATGATGAATGTTGGGGATGTTTAAGAGAAGTTCATTTAATTCACCGTTGAATTCCTTTAACTGGTTCTCTAACTTATTAATCTTCTCTGAAATCGTCTTCATCGAAGCGATCTTGCCCTTAGCGTCTTTCTTCTCTTGCAGCAGGCCGCTGATTTCATCGTTTGCCTTATTTCTCTCTGCGCGCAAAGCCTCTATTTCGCTTAAGCTCTTACGACGGGAATCATCGATTTTTATCAAACTATCCAAATCTATTTTTGATCCCCGGTTCTTCAAAGATTTCTTTACTAAATCTAAATTCTCCCGAATAAATTTTATATCTAGCATTTTATTATCCTTTGATTACACCCAACGGTCGCCCCTCCGCTTCGCTCGGGACTTCCTTTTATCAACCTTTAATAACGCCAAGCGGTCGCATCCTGCAGACACGCTTAGAGATTCCTACGTTATGCACCACATCCACCACGTCATTTACGTCTTTGTATACTTCCGGCGCCTCTTCAACGATCGTTCCTCTGCCGGAGGCCTTTACCACTATCCCCTTGGCTTCCAGCTTTTTCAATAAATCATCCAACCGTATACTCTTTAAGGCAGCACTTCTAGATTTTAGCCTGCCGGCGCCATGGCACGTCG
>JAHIZC010000102.1 GCA_018814745.1 Candidatus Omnitrophota bacterium | reverse complement strand
AGTATATTGATCGAACTTAAAGTCGCAGGCATAAGTATAACCATTCAAATTTTGGTCACAATATGAGCGGCCTAGATAGGGATGCGGTACATCCGTGAGTAGGGTTTCGTCATCAGGGTAAGAACCTATATTTGCCGCTGCATAGGTCTCGCAGGCATTAGCTATAGTTTTTAGTGTTGCCTGTGCAAAGGTTTCGTTTGAGACTATGCGCGACCTTAAGAGCCCGGGCACAGCCATGGCAGCTAGTAGGGCGATAATCGCCACCACGATCATTATTTCTACAAGCGTAAAACCTTTTTTATGCATCAGACTTGATACTTTCGCTGAAGAATTTAGTTCCCCTTTTATAAAAAACGGCGTAGAGCTTAAGATTTTCAATATTAGAGTAATGAATGCTTACTTTAAATGAAGGGGTAACTAAATGAGGCGTCATTGTTTCGGTTACTCTCGGAAGGAATTCTTGGTCTTTACCGTAGACTTTAAATTCTAATTTGATATTTTCTTTAGGTTTTAAGAAATCTATTTTATCAAATTTTAAGATGAAGTCCTGCTTAAAGCCCTGGTCAGTCAAAGTTACTTCAATATCTGCTACACTTATTTCTCTAACCAGAAAAAATCCCTGATTGTAAAGGAATAAACCGGTCTTATCTACGTCCGCATCAACGTTCAGTCCTAAGGTTAACTGAGGGAAAAGCCGTTTCTTTACCTCTTGCGACACAGTCTTCTTCAATTTGCGGATACGTAAGACAGAGAAGAAGAGAATCACAAGGGTAATAATAATAAGCCAATCTTTAATCGTAAGGCCCAACAATCCTTTTAGCATATTTTTTCCTTTTGAAATAGTATAACATAGATATGGTCTTTTTGTAAGGATTTTTATAATAACAATATGCTTGCCAAGAGGTTAGGAGTGTTTTTAAAATCTCTTGCAATTGAACTTTATTTATGATATTTTATAACTTACCTTAACTTACCTGCCAACATTTATTAACCCATTAACCTTGAGGACTGCATATGAGCTTACCGCATTACACAGATGCTAATTTCAAAAAAGAGGTTTTAGATTCAGATTTACCAGTTTTAGTTGACTTCTGGGCAGCTTGGTGCAGCCCTTGCAAGATGATTGCACCTTTACTTGAGGAGTTAGCCAAGGAATACTCAAAGAAGATCAAGATTGGCAAAGTAGATGTTGAGGCCAGCCCGAAAACCGCCACAGCCTACGCAGTTATGTCAGTGCCTACCATTATATTCTTCAAAGACGGCAAGATAATGGAACAAGTTGTCGGTGTTTTAAGTATGTCTGGCCTAAAAAGAAAAATAGAAGCTAACTTATAATGAAGAAAATATTCATTGCCGCGACTAAGCAGAATGACGGCAAAACCACGGTTTCTTTGGGCTTGATATTTAACTTCCGGGATAAATTTAAGAAAGTAGCCTTTATCAAGCCGATCGGACAGCGTTATCTCGAAGAGCAGGGAATTAAGGTTGATGAAGATTCTATTTTGATTGAGAAAGTAACCGCAACCTGTCAGGTAAGATGCGGATTAAAAGACATGAGTCCGGTGGCAGTCGAGAAGGGTTTTACCGAAAGGTACATCAGTTCCCCGGATAAGAAGTCGATCTCAAAACAAATCAAGAAAGCATTCAATAAGGTAGGGAGAAGGCAGGATTTAGTGGTAATCGAAGGTACTGGCCATGCAGGCGTAGGTTCGGTGTTTGACCATTCTAACGCCTATGTAGCAAAACTGCTCGGTTCAAAAGTGATCATTATTTCTTCCGGAGGAATCGGCCGGCCGATAGACGAGATACTGCTGAATAAAGCTTTATTTGAAAGAGAAGGAGTCAAGGTATTGGGTGTTATTATTAATAAGGTTTTGCCGAGTAAATTTGATAAGATTAATTGCTTGGTAAGAAAAGGGCTGGCGAGGAAAGGGGTAGATGTCCTTGGAGTTATTCCTTATAATCCGATGCTCTCTCATCCTACCGTAGAGCAGATTATAGAGGAGACGGATTTTGAAATTCTCTGCGGGAAGGAGTCTTTGGGAAGTTATGTTTCTAGAGTAATGGTCGGGGCGATGAAACCCCGTGATGCCATTAAATATATAGTCAATGACAGTCTTTTGATTACGCCCGGAGATAGGGAAGATATGATTACGGCAGCATTAGGATGTTTCAGGACATCGGATAAGAAAGAGCTTAAGATTTCCGGATTGGTTCTTACGGGAAATGTTATTCCCGGAGAACCAACGATTAGCCTATTGCGGAATTCTAAAATTCCGGTGTTGCTGGCTAAAACCGATACCTACACTGCCGCCTCTTGCGTTCATGATCTAACGGTTAAGATTAGGCCGCAGGATAAGGATAAGATCGAAACAGTAATCAAATTAGTTAGAGATAACATAGACTTTAAGAAAATTTTAAAGAGGATCTAAAATGGATATAATAAAAACGTTACATAAGAAAGCTGCAATATCTAGAAAGACGATTGTTCTTCCTGAGCCGGAAGATAAGCGTGTGCAAGAGGCTAGCCGGATAATAGAGGAAGAGGGTATTGCTAATGTTATCCTGCTTACCAAAGACAGAATTGTATCCGCAGATAAAGAAAAGTATATTCAAGAATTCTATGAGATGCGTAAGCACAAAGGGATTGAATTTGATGCAGTAGAGAAGATGTTTGAAGACCCTCTTTATTATGCGGCGATGATGACGCGTGAAGGTAAAGTCGATGGGTTTGTCGCAGGAGCAAGTCATACGACGGCGGATGTAGCGAGGACATCGATATGGTGCCTGGGGGTAAGCGTTCGTACAAATATTGCCTGTGGCAGCTTTATTATGATCGTGCCTAATTCTCGCTATGGAGAAAATGGTGCTTTGATTTTATCCGATTGCGCTGTGGTAGTAGATCCGAACTCCCGTCAACTTGCTAATATCGCTTTAATGTCCGCAGAACTATCCTCAAAGGTTTTGAATATTACTCCCCGCATTGCGTTGCTTAGTTATTCAACCAAAGGTTCTGCAAAAAGTAAGGCTATAACCAAGATTCATGAGGCATTGGATCTGATCAAAGAGAAGGATAGCACTATATTGGTAGATGGAGAAATACAGGCGGATGCCGCGATCGTACCCGAGGTAGCTAAAATTAAATGTCCTGAATGTAAGCTGGGAGGGAGAGCAAATATATTGATTTTTCCTAGTCTGGAGTCGGGGAATATTAGTTATAAACTGGTACAGAGATTAGCTAATGCAAGGGCGATAGGCCCTTTAATCCTTGGGCTTAATAAACCCTGTAGTGATTTATCGCGCGGTTGTTCAGTTGAAGATATTGTTGATTGCGTGGCTGTGACGGCGATCAGGGCACAGTAAGAGATGAGAGTATTAATAATAAATAGCGGTAGTTCATCTATAAAATACAAATTTTTTGATATGCCTAAGGAAGTAATCATATCAAAAGGTTCGATAGAGCATATCAGTGAAAAGCAATCCACTATAAAAGATCATTATAGCGGTATACAGATAGTTTTAGGAAAAATAAGGAAAGTTGATGCTCTGGGGCACCGCGTAGTCCATGGCGCTGGAGAGTTTAAAAAACCGGCATTGATTAACAGGGCGGTTATCGCGAAAATAAAACAATGCTCATCTATCGCCCCGCTTCATAATCCTGCTAATCTTGCAGGAATTCTAGCTTGCAAGAGATTGTTGCCGGGTGTCGAGCAGGTAGCGGTATTTGATACCGCATTTCATCAGACGATGCCTGATTATGCATACATCTATGGGCTTCCTTTTGAATACTACAAGCGTTTGGGAATAAGGAAATATGGTTTTCACGGCACCAGCCATGAGTATGTAGCAAGTGAGGCAGCGCGCAGATTGAAGAAGCGGTTAAATAAGTTAAAAATTATTACCTGCCATTTAGGAAATAGTTGTAGTATTACCGCGGTGGATAAAGGAAAATCCATTGATACCAGCATGGGATTTACTCCTTTAGAGGGGCTGATTATGGGAACACGCAGCGGCGATATAGACCCGGCCTTAGTAACCTATATTATGAAGAAGAAAAAGTTTAATATCCAGCGAATAGATGATATACTAAATAAAAGAAGCGGTTTGAAAGGAATTTCCGGGATCAGTAATGATATGAGGACGTTAGTCAGGAAAGAAAGATCAGGAAATAAGCGGGCAAAATTAGCTATAGATATGTTTACATACCGGATAAAAAAATATATCGGCGCATATGCTCACGTGATGCAGGGTTTGGATGCATTGGTATTTACCGCAGGGATCGGAGAGAATCAGAGAATAATCCGAGATAGAATTTGCGATGGGTTGTTTTCACATTTCAAGAATAAACCCAAAATACTAGTTATACCTACTAATGAAGAATTGTTGATTGCCCGGCAGGCCTATCAATTGATAAGGAGAAACCAGATATGTTAAGAATAATGTTAAAGTCTAAAATTCACAGAGCGCGCGTGACTGAAACCAATCTATATTATGAAGGAAGTATAACCATTGATGAGGATTTGATGAAAGCAGCTAATATTTGCGATGGGGAAAAGGTTGAGGTACTCAATGTCAATAACGGGCTTCGTCTTGAGACCTATGCGATTAAAGGCAAGGCGGGAAGCGGCGTGATCTGTCTGAATGGCCCTTCGGCGCGTGGTTCTTGTGAAGGTGATCAGGTGATCGTGCTTTGCTATGTATTGGTTGATGATAAAGAGGTAAATGCCCTGCAACGAAAGATAATAAAGGTTAATGAACAAAATCAAATTAAGAATTAGATTCTTAGGAGATGATGTCCTGAGAAAGAAAGCAAAACCGATCCAGGAAATTACTCAGGAGCATCGCGATAGATTAAGTGAGATGGCAAGATTAATGTATGATAGCTCCGGGGTTGGCCTGGCTGCACCTCAGGTTGGAATTAATAAAAGGATGCTTGTTGCGGATATTGGGTCCGGTTTGTATAAGTTAGTTAACCCTAAGATCGTAAAAAAAGAAGGCCAGCAGGTGCAGGAAGAGGGGTGTTTGAGTGTTCCGGGAGTATGTGTAAAGGTAAAGCGTGCAAAGAAGATTAAGCTTGAAGCACTGGATGAATACGCTGATCGTATTAGCGTAGAAGTGGAGGATCTACTAGCCTGTGTGTTTCAACATGAGATAGATCATTTAGACGGCAAGCTGATCGTTGATTATACTTCATTTATTAAAAGAGTAAAAATAAACAAGAAAATAAAAGAGTTAAAAAAGAGGTCAAAAGATGAAGAGCTGCCCGAATCAGAAACAAAATCTTGCAAATTGCAATTGTAGTTATCAGCCCTGTTCTAGAAAAGGTATCTGTTGTGAATGTATAATTTACCATCGTAAGAGTGGACAGCTGCCTGCGTGTTTCTTCTCATCCGCAGCAGAAAAGACTTACGATCGTTCGATTGATAACTTTATAAGCACCCAAAAATGAAAAATAGGCTGCCTGATTGGTTTAAACAGGAAATCCCCGGTGAACGGACTCTAAAGATTTCGCGTTTAATCTCTGAGTTTAGATTAAACTCTGTGTGCCGGGAGGCCAAATGTCCGAATATCTCCGATTGTTTTAAAGATAATCAGGCAACTTTTATGATTTTAGGAAATACCTGTACGAGAAATTGCCGCTTTTGTAACCTAGGGACGGTTCTCAACTCAAAGCAGAAGTGTCCCCAAGAAGGGGACAGTTCTGCTTCGGCTAGAGAACCGTCCCTACAAGGACTAGATGAAGATGAGCCTTCCAGGATAAGCCAGCTGGTTAAGCTCCTGGGTTTGGAATTCGTGGTAATCACTTCAGTTACCCGGGATGATCTTCCTGACGGCGGTGCTTCGATGTTTGTCAAGACCATAGAATTGATCCGCCAAAATAATAAAGATATTAACCCCGTTAGAAATATCACTAACACTGAGAGGTGTAGCAAGATTTCTAACGGGGTAAAGATTGAAGTCTTAATCCCTGACTTTCAGGGTGAACTTGGAAGTCTGCGGCGTGTAACGAGTGCGGGGCCTGATGTGATCGCTCATAACATTGAAACAGTAGAGCGGCTTTATGGTGAACTAAGGCCGATGGCTGATTATCAGCGCTCTTTAGATATAATCAAAACAATAAAGAAATTAAAACCAGAGGTTACCACCAAATCATCTATAATGCTTGGAATAGGAGAGACGCATTCAGAAGTGATTAAAACGATAAAGGATTTAAGGGATCATCAGTGTGATTGCCTGACTTTAGGGCAGTATTTAGCACCAACAGCTGAACATTATCCGGTAAAGGAATTTGTTACAATCGAACAATTCAGGGAGTATGGAGAGATAGCTTTGAGGTTAGGCTTTAAGGCAGTTTTATCCGGCCCCAAGGTGCGCAGTTCTTATAAAGCAGAGGAGTTGTATCGTGAGTTTAGTCACGCATGATCTGATAATTATCGGT
>JAHIZC010000101.1 GCA_018814745.1 Candidatus Omnitrophota bacterium | reverse complement strand
TGTCCACCTTGGACATTGACCAGGCCATTTAAATTTAATCCGGGATAATTGCTAAAGGTCATCGAGCTAGCCAACTTACCGTCAACTTTGGAAAAATATTCCAATAACTCCTCCAGCTTATTGGCGCTGGCATCCTCTATTGTAAGGCTGGAAGTAATCCGCGGGGGGAATCTTCTAATATTAATTCTACCACTACCGCCTAAATTACCATCGTAGAAAGACGAGTTAAACACGAATGATTTAAGATATTCGTCATTTAAATCTAAATCTACCTGTAGATCTTGCAAAAATAATTTGTAGCTGCTGCTTTCGGTCTGACATAATAAATCTATCTCTCCTGCACTCAACTTCGGCTGAGGATATCCGGTAAAATCCAAAACCAAATTCTTAAGACTAAACTTTACCTTCTCTAAGGGAGTCCTGATATTTTTCTTTTTCACAAAATTAAGACTGAAGGAACTATCGCCGCTGAATGCCTGCTCATCTAAGCTTCCTTTTATACTTAAGTCCAGCTTTTTAATATCTTCTCCCGAGAGATCGTCTGTTTTTCCCGGGTATGATGATAAGATCAAATCCAGAGAGAGCGGCTGAGAAAAACTAAAATCACCCTTTAAAGCAAAGGGTACTTTATTCAGGGTAAAATATAATTTTTCTATCTCTACTTGCGGAAATGAAAAATTGACTTGGCAATCTATATCAAAAATCTTCAGGTCCGCTTGAGAAAGGAAAATAGCATCGGGATATTTCGGGGTGCGTCTTAAGAAAGATGTAATTTTTTCAACGATATCGGCCTCGCTTTTCTTATCGGATTGCTGACGGAATAATGTATCTATAAAAGCCAGCCCGCTGATTTTCAGGGAATCCTTATGAATCTCTCCGGATAATTGTGAATAGAGATTGTTTTTGATCAGCTCTAAATTTTGCAAAAAGAAACTGTCCTCTAATAAGCTGCCGCTGAATTTATAATGAAGCAATTCTCCCTTTTTAATCGACCCCGAACCAATCATAAAGCGATCTTTAATACTCAATCCAAAATCAGCCAAAATACTTGCGGATTTGTTATTTTTTTGGACCAGGCCCAATCGGGCCTGATTGACCTGAAATTTGAAATTCTCTTCCGGTAAGCTGCGAATAAAGTCGATTATCTGTTTATAGTTCTCCTTGATAAAGTTACAAAAATCGGCGTACTGCATTCTGGGATTATATAAACTTATAGCCGAGAGGGTTAAAGTTTTTTTAAATAGCAGCTTTGGTAAAGACAGCTTTATAAAAATCGCCGGGATAAAAGATAACTGCGTATCTTCCGGGCTCATTGCTTCGGATATGGAAATATTTTTTAGAAAAATAAAATTGGGAGGAACGAATATCGCATTCTCTATCGAGATACTTTGACTAAAATACTTATTCAGTGATTTGATTATTGAAGGCCTGGATACGGAGAGCAGAATATTGCAGGCAACAGTTACGAGAAAAACTACTAAAATTAAAATTAAAAAGAGAACTTTTAGTTTAATAAGGTATCTGAGCAAGGAGTTCACCGTCTACGTAAGCTTCTATTTTATCAATAAAATACACCAGCTTATGCTCTCTATGCAGAGGTGAAAGATATTTGTATTCTTTATAATCTTTGAAGAGAAGAATCAACCGTTTAAAAGTAACTATATCCTTTTCCAGGCCTTGAGCCATAGATTTTTCATTCGCCCTCTCTGCTATTTTGAATAGATAAACTAAAGCAAAGATCTTTCCTTCAAAATCAGGAAATTCATCAACCAAAGCCACAAAGTTACTAACGGCGTCAGAAGAATTGGATGTTAAGAAATAATACTCACCAAGTGCAAATAGCGCTTCCTCTCTATATTGCGAGTCAGGATATCTGGTCAATAGCGAGTGGAAGTACATAAATGCCGCGCCAACGTTTCCTGCCTTAGCTACTGCTATCGCCCGGGAGTACATAGCAGCATCCCCTCCGGCATAACCTAGATTATAACTGCCCAACAATAGGCAAAGCAACAATATAACAACTAAACTTTTAGTCTTAAAATCTAATCGCATGGTCGTGAAAGAATCGCACTCTTTTTATCTTGCAATTCCAGTCTTAAATTATTCATATCCGCTATCGGTTCTATCTTGCCTATATTAACCCTCGGTAAATTCATTAGTCTTGTAGAGAGAGACGTATGAGAATCAAATTC
>JAHIZC010000100.1 GCA_018814745.1 Candidatus Omnitrophota bacterium | reverse complement strand
TTCTTTGGTAGGTTTACTTTAGAGAGCTTATTAGGGGATTCTTCCAGGTATATCTTGATCATCGGTGGCGGGTTTATTGTTTTGGTAGGGGTACTGATGATCTTGGGCAGGAGATTAGAGTTTTATAAGGGGGCGCACTTTTTAGAGCAGTTTATTTTAAAGCGCGATACCAAGAGTGTTATTTTATTCGGATTGATAGTCGGCCTGCTTCCCTGCGTACCGCTGGTCGCTATGCTCTCCTATACAGGATTAGTATCAAAAAGCTGGATAGATAGCCTGTTGTATAGCGCTTCCTTCGGCGCAGGAACATTTTTTTCACCTCTAGTATTATTAGCGGTAGTTGCCGGATACATGCCTAAGTTCTTGATCAATAAGAAACCGATTTATTCTCGGATAATCAGCCTGATTTGCAGCTTGATTATCATATTTTTTGGAATTCAATTGATTTTAGGAGGGCTATAAAGATGCAGCGATTATTTACTAACTCTAAAAATATATCAGAAAGCGTAATTACGATTACCGAAACAGATCAGATTAATCACCTGAAGAATGCGCTGCGGCTTAAAGTAGGGGATAAAATAGCGATATGCGACGATAAAGGATTTGAGTATCTATCCAAGATTGATAAGTTATCTAAAGAGTTAATAGTTTTTGTAATCGAAGTTAAAAAGAGGGCCTTGAGCTCAAAGCAATATCAATTTACGGTTGCCTGTGCAATACCAAAGCAATCAAAGATGGATGAGATAATCGATAAACTTACCCAATTAGGAGTTTATAAAATAATACCTCTTTTAACGGAGAGGGTAGTCGTTAAGCTGGATAAAAGTAAAGAGAGGCTGCGCTTAGAGCGTTGGAGGAAGGTCGCGCTTAGCGCCGCTGGGCAGAGCCAGAGAAGTACGCTTCCGCTGATAGATCCTGTAAAGAGCTTGCCAGAGGTATTGGTAGAATCAAATAAATTCGGCTTGAAACTAATACCTACTCTATCAGGGGTTAGAAAGTCCTTGGTCGAAGTTTTTGCGAAATCCCGATCTAATAATATGTTATTTTTTATCGGTCCGGAGGGTGATTTTACCGATCAGGAAGTGAGGTCTGCTATCGAGGCAGGGTGTATACCGATTACATTAGGAGATTTGGTATTACGGGTCGATACCGCTGCAATAGCAGTGGCGAGTTTTATAAGTTTATATCAGGTATCAGGATGAAAACAGCTAACCCTTCGAGCATTAAATTTTTCACTTTAGGTTGCAAGGTTAATCAGTATGAGACGCAGGAGTTAAGGGAGCGGTTTCAGAGAGCCGATTTTGCTGAGTCAGGCCATCACCAGGCGGCTGATCTCTATGTTATCAATACATGTACGGTTACGCATCGCGCTGATTCCGATTCATTAAACCTCATTCGACGGGCAAAGAGAGAAAACCCTAAAGCAAAAATAATCGTTTCCGGCTGCCTGACTGAATTAGACGAGGATAGAATTAAAGAAACCGAGCCAGGATGCTTAATCGTCAGAAACAAAGATAAAGACAATCTCTTAAATCATCTTAAACGTTTTAACGGACCAAACGGGCAAAATGGATTAAATGGGCAAAACGGATTAAAGGGAATATCTTATTTTAAAGAACACACTAGGGCATTTTTAAAGATTCAGGATGGTTGTAATAATCTTTGCTCATATTGCAAGGTTCCGTTGGTAAGAGGTAGGTCCAGAAGCAAGGCCAAAGAGCAGGTAATTAAAGAGGCAAAAAATTTAGTCAAAAGCGGATTTAAAGAAATCGTATTGACCGGAATCTGCCTGGGCTCTTACGGAAAAGATTTACCTGAACGGACTACGCTGGTTGATATTATTGGGGCTTTAGAGAAGGTAGAAGGGTTATTACGTATCAGGTTAAGTTCTGTAGAAGCTAAAGATATTACGCATCAGTTGATCGATAAGATCTCAACTTCAAAGAAATTATGCCGGCATCTGCATGTACCTATTCAAAGCGGTGACGACGAGATTCTAAAGAGAATGAAGCGAAATTATACCCGCAAGTATTATTTAGATTTGATTAAAAAAATAAAAAAAACCATACCGGGGATAGCGATCACTACCGATGTTTTAGTGGGATTTCCTGGAGAAAGTGCGAAGAACTTCAGCAATACAATAGAGTTGATACGTAGAATCAAACCGCTTAAGGTGCATATATTTCCTTATTCAAGGAGGGAGGGAACTCAGGCTGCTTGTAAGTTTAGTAATCAGGATGATCCTTTGATTGTAAAGAAAAGGATTGCGCAGCTTAAGCAGGTAGCGGATAAAACAGCGCGCGAATACAGAAGGAAATTTTTAAATAGAGCATTGAATGTCCTGATTGAGGGTAATTCCGGAATTGATCCAAAACTTTGGGAGGGTTATAGCGATAATTAT
>JAHIZC010000099.1 GCA_018814745.1 Candidatus Omnitrophota bacterium | reverse complement strand
TCTATCGAGTAATGCCTGGGTAGAGCCATAAGATATTCCAAAACATCGGTATTACAACCCTTTTAATTCCAATCAGTTATAAATTAAAATAAATATTTATGCAATCCTCCTTGACTTGGCATAAAAGTTGCTGTATAAGAAGTTATATGACTTTACGGGACATACTAGGACAAAATAGGACAGGTAAGGACAGGTATAATCAGAATAATTTATAAACATGGAGGTTTAAAGTGAATGACCGAAGAATGAGTATTACGGATGTTGCAGAGATGGTCGGGGTTACTCCTAAGACAATAGTCCGTTGGGAAAAGGCCAAGAAAGTAAGGGCTGCGAAGAGGGATTGGCGCGGCTGGCGGGTCTATGATAAGGATGACCTGAAAACCTTAAAAAGCTTTAAAGAAACTATTATTTATATGGAAGGGGGCGCAAATGAAAATTCCCGTTAAACTAGCCATTATATTATTTCATTTATTGTTCTATTGCCAAATAAGCCTCATCATTGCCCAAGCGCAGGAACCTACTATTACAGAAACGCCTGATTCCATCTTAATAGAGGTGCCACAGCGTGAAACAGTATTTCCTGTTTCAACAAGCCATTTTGACCCGCTTACCTATACATTAGGGCCTGACGATGTAATAGAAATCAGCGTGATGCGCCATCCCGAATTTAGCGGTGTTTTTCCTGTTAATAAAGAAGGAAAGCTTCAATATAAATTCGTAGGTGATATTGAAGTAAACGGAATGGCCAAGACAGAATTAGAAGAGAAGCTCAAAGAAATCCTTTCGGTTTACATTAATTCCCCGGAAGTTAATGTCACGATTACAGAATATAGGAGTAAGCACTTTTATGTGCTGGGAGATGTAACAGCGCCAGGCAAATACTATATGCGTGCCGAAACTATCGCCGTTAGAGAAGCGGTTTTTGAGGCTGGCCTTCCGACAACTTCGGCAGCAATGCGTAAATGCCGCATAATTTCTCCTAGTTACAAAGGAAAAGCAAAAGTAAGAAAAGTAAACCTTTATGCAATCCTTTATGGCGGGAATCTAAAGAAGAACGTAAATCTTTACCCCGGTGATGTGCTCTATGTTCCATCAACGGTAATGGCAAAAATTATCAGGGTGATCAGTCCTGTCGCTTCCACGGTAGGGGTTGCTGCTTCGGGCCCTGAGAGCGCATCAACGGGCAGGACCGCAGTAGAGACTTTACAGGGCAGGCCAGGCACAAGATAAAAAGAGGAGAAATTATGCTTAATCAGGAATTCGTAAAAAACCGTAACCCCTTAGATTACTTAAAGATATTCTTTCGCAGGAAATGGCTGTTTATCGGCCCGGCATCTGTCGGTTTAGTCTTAGGTATCATGGCCTGTTTTATCCTACCCCCTGAATACGAGTCCTCAACGACAATATTGGTTGAAGAGGAGAAGATTATCAACCCTCTTATACAGAATTTGGCGGTCTCAACCACAGCCGCACAAAGGATGCAAAGCATCAGAGAGATCTTGCTTGGCTGGAACAGCCTTGTTGAGCTGACAGAAAAATTAAACCTTGCCAAAAACATAAAGAACCAACTTGAATTTGAAGTATTCATCAAGGACCTAAGGGAAAGCATCAATGTCAGGATGCGCCAGCCCAACATCATTCAGATCTCTTATATAGGTAAAGAGCCGCAAGAGACGCAATTAGTGACCCAGACCTTGACTGATATCCTTGTGGCAAAGAATATGCAATCTCAAACTAAAGAGACTGATGTCGCCATAAATTTTATCCAGGAACAGCTTGTGATATATAAAAGGAAGATCAAAGAGTCTGAGATTGCTAAGCTTGAGGATGAGCTTAAGAACTTACTAATTGATTCTACGGAGCAGCATCCGATGGTAAAGGAATTAAGGCATAAAATCGCCGTTACTAAACAGGAGTTTGAATCCGGAGAATTTAAGGTTGCAGCAGAAGCTTCGATCAATGATGCCGCCTCAGAGTCATTAAAGAAAGAATTGGACCGTATCATTGAGGAAGAAACCCGGGCTATTTCGGGTTCAACTGTTTATGCAAGCGAGGCAAGGCACGACCCCAATAACGCCATCTACAAGCTTCTTCTGATGGATAAAGTCGGCTCCTCTGTGGCACGCGATATAAACGTCAATGAGAGGATTTACCAGATGCTGCTTGAGCGCCTTGAAACCGCAAAGATAACTCAGCGCCTTGAGGTATCAAAAGAAGGCACGCGCTACACGATTATAGAACCTGCGCGGATGCCGCTTAAATCTGCAAGGCCCAATAAACTCAAAGTATTATTCTTAGGAATAATCTTAGGTGGGTTTGCCGGCACCGGCCTCGTCTTTGGCAGGGAATTCCTTGACCAGTCGTTTTTAGACATCGATGATGCCAAACAGAACCTCGAACAGCCTGTATTAGGTGCAATATCGCGCATTACGACAGAAGAGGAAATTGAGAAGGAAAAACATAAAGAAGTATCGTTTATTACCGTATTTTTAGTTGTTTCATTCGTTTTGATTATTCTCTCTATAGTTATTTCTATAATGAGGAAATAAAAATGTACGAAAATTTCTACGGTTTCTCGGAAAAACCTTTTAACGTTACCCCTGATTCTAAATTTTTCTTCCCGAGCGCAAAGCACACTGAGGCTTTAAACAGCCTGATTTATGCGATTAATGAAAGAAGAGGGTTTGTAGTGATTACCGGTGAGATAGGAGCAGGTAAAACCACTATTTGCCGCACTCTACTTACTAGGTTAGAATTAAACACTAAAGTTGCGTTAATCACCAATACTCACCTTACTCCTAAAGAATTGATTAGTGAGATTCTTGATGAATTTGAAATCGAATACAAGGGAGGCACTAAACAGAAACTTTTATCTAAACTGAATCAGTGGTTGGTTAGACAGCTGGTTGAAGATATCAATGTAGTTTTAATCATTGACGAAGCGCAGAATTTATCCCCTAAAGTTTTAGAAGAGGTGAGAATGCTCTCTAACTTAGAGACCG
>JAHIZC010000098.1 GCA_018814745.1 Candidatus Omnitrophota bacterium | reverse complement strand
TAGCTGGATTAGCTGCAAGATTTCTACTTAAAAGAAAGAAAAAGTAGATAGAAACTCACCTAAGAAGCATACTTAAGAACTTCACCTAAAAAGTATGCCTAAATAGAATAGAAAGGTAGTCTAATGAGTCTCTGTAATCAGATAAAATCTAAAAAAGAGAAGATAGCGATAGTCGGCCTAGGCTATGTAGGTTTACCTTTGGCAGTTGAATTCGGCAAAGTTGTCAAAACCATAGGGTTTGATTTAAATAAAAGGCGCATCCTCTTTCTTAAAAAAAGTATAGACACTAATAAAGAAATAAGCCCATCCGAGATTAAGTTAGCTGCTAAGCTCAAAGTAACGGCTGATGTCAAGAAATTAAAAGAGGCGAAGTTTATAATCATTGCCGTTCCCACCCCTATAACCAAGAATAAGCAACCTGACCTTTCTTGCTTAACAGAAGCTTCTAAACTAGTTGGAAAGAATCTTTCCAGAGGAAGCATAGTTGTTTTTGAATCCACCGTATATCCGGGAGTTACAGAGGATATTTGTGTTCCAATTTTAGAGAAGTTTTCTAAGCTGAAGTTCGAAAGCGATTTTAAAGTGGGTTATTCACCGGAGCGCATTAATCCGGGCGATCGTAAGCATGCTATCCGCAATGTGGTTAAGGTGGTTTAAGGCTGCGATAAAGCAACGCTAGAGGAGATTGCTAAAGTATATGGCTTGGTTGTAAAAGCAGGAGTCTTTAAAGCCGAATCAATCAAATGTGCTGAGGCAGCAAAGGTTATAGAAAATACGCAAAGAGATTTGAATATCGCTTTGATGAACGAATTAGCCATAATTTTTCATAAAATGGGAATTGATACTCAATCAGTCTTAAAAGCAGCAGGGACTAAATGGAACTTTATTAAGATGTCTCCCGGCCTTGTAGGAGGCCACTGTATAGGCGTAGATCCCTATTACCTTACCTTCAAGGCAGAAGAGCTCGGTTATCATCCTCAAGTAATCCTTGCCGGCCGCAAGATTAATGACAATATGGGTAAGTATATTGCCGAACAAACAGTAAAACTCCTCATTGAAGCAAATAAGGCTGTAAAAGGCTCTAAAGTCATGGTTATGGGCATTACTTTTAAAGAAAATATAAGCGATATCCGTAATTCCCGGGTGATCGATATAATAAACGGCCTCAAAGAATATGACACCAATGTAATTATTTGCGATCCTCTGGCAGATGCGGAAGCAGTAAAGCATGAGTATAATATAGAATTAACCGAATATAGCCCTAATATCAAAGTAGATGCCATAATAATTGCTGTTAACCACAATACCTTTAAGAAGGATTTAACAGTTAATACTCTGAAGAAGCACATGTCAAACAACAGCGCTAAGGGAGTTGTAGTTGATGTCAAGGGGATTTTTAATCCCCTAATATTTAAGAATTCAGGTTTATTATACTGGCGGCTATGAAGGGGCTGTCCCCAATCTTCAATCTTATTTGTATTGCAATTTAGCTATAACTAAACTATAATACATAACTATGGAAAAGGAATCCTATAACCAGCTGCAAGTAAGAGAGGTCTTCCACCTTGAGTTTTTAAGATGCTTAGGCAGGAAGATTAAACCGGAAAATTATGCCCTAAAAGGCGGGGTAAACCTGCGCCTTTTCTTCAAAAGCTTCAGGTATTCTGAAGATATGGATTTGGATGCCTCTGGCATAATAATGGACACCTTAAAGGAAACGGTTATGAAAATTCTGGAAGCGCCTTCTTTTCAAGAATCGCTTAAAACCTTCGGGATAGAAAGAATAATCCCACCTGATATTTCCAAGGCAAAGCAGACCGAAACCACCCAACGCTTCAAAATCCATCTGCTTACGGCTTCAGGCGAAGATTTATTCACAAAGGTTGAATTTTCACGCAGGGGATTTAAGGGCGATATCGCTGTCCAGCCCGTTCTAGGCACAATTCTTCGCGCTTATAAATTATCTCCGTTACTATGCCCTCATTATACTGCTGAAACTGCTGTGTTTCATAAGATAGAGGCGCTTGCTCTGCGCTCAGCAACACAGGCTCGCGATATTTTCGATCTTTATATACTTATCCCGCAGGCACGTGTCATTGCGAGCCCTTCGGCACCTTCCCCATCAATAATAGAGAAGGCTCGTGAGAACGCGCTTGAGGTAAGTTTTGAACAATTCCGCGATACTGTTCTGTCTTATCTGGCTCCGCAAGACAGGGGCTCTTATGATAAGGCCTCTGTTTGGGATGAAATAAAACTTAAAGTTACTGAATTCATTGAGAAAGGCAAAAACAATGCCTAATATTTCTATTTTAAACGCCATAAAGAATTTAAAACGGCCTGTCTTTACGACGCGCGAAGCAGCCATTTCTGCCGGCGGAAGTTTATCCAATACCGTCCAAGCGCTTAATCATCTGGTAAAAGAAGGCGTGCTAATTAAGATTGCCCGGGGGATATGGGGGATTGACATAGGCAGCGAACAGATCAGCCAATATTCAATAATACCTTTCCTGCTTCCCCGCGGCCGCGTTTACGTGTCATTCTTAAGCGCCCTGCATCTTCACGGCATAATAGAACAGATTCCTCAGGCAATAACTCTGGCATCTACGGCGCATACAAAGACGCTCCGTACAAAATTAGGGGCGTTTTATATACACAGGATAGCGCCTGCCTTCTTCAAGGGGTTTGACTGGTATAAAAAAGAGGGCAATTTCCTTATAGCTGAGCCTGAAAAGGCTCTTGTTGACTGTCTGTATCTTTCAGCCAGAAGAAAAAAACAGTTCGGCCATTTCCCGGAATTGCATTTTCCAAAATCATTCAGTTCAAAGAAAGCGGCGGAATGGGCAGCCCGGATTCCCGACCCAAAAATCCGCACTTATGTAAAGAAAGAATTACGCCGTATTCTTATTGGGAGAACAAGGACTGTCCCTAAGATTCAAGCCTAAAACGGGGACAGACCCCGAAGGGGCCTGTTCCCAAGATTTGCGGATTGTTATATTAGAGGTTGTAAATGAGGCAATTAGAGGGTATAATTGTATCAG
>JAHIZC010000097.1 GCA_018814745.1 Candidatus Omnitrophota bacterium | reverse complement strand
TACTTAGCGCCTCACGTCGTCTGCTACACTCAACCTGATAACAGAGTTGTTTATCCTTGTCGTTTAATGGTCGTCCATTTAAGAAGCTTCTCTCTTGGTCTCTCATCCTCAAGCCAATTCTTTATTGCTTTTTCGTAACATTTAGTTTGCTTTGGCTTCTTCGCCACTCGCTATCTCCTTAACATCTAACTTACTGTATTGCCTTAAGGGATTCTAAATCGGATAGCATCTGACCGTGAAATTCGGGTAGATATTCCAATATTACATTCCCTTCCCATTTATTCTCGATCAGATACTTTACTATCTCTTTACAAAAATCGTCTATTGGCAAATGCTGTCTAGATCCTTCTCTGGCTGAAAGATGGACATTCAAAATGTTATGCTTGTAAATTTTAAGCAAATTCCATATTTTTTCATCGTCTCGTATATGCGACGTATCCAGCGTCATCGGCAAATTGAATGTAACCGTTTCATCGGGAGTAAATACTCTTCTTCTGCCTTCAAAAGTTTCAATACAAAAAATAAGTTCGCTATTATACAAGCTGGTAAAATATTCTAAATTCCTGAGCGCTTCCTTCTGCACCTGTTTATCTTTATTAACATTGTTAGGGTGCAGGGTAACGGTTCTTACGCCAAGTGCTTTCGCAAAATCCGCTATTTCTTTCCCCCATATCTTAAATTTCTCATCTGTAATAGACGTTTGAACAGCGTGTACGCTTAATACCTCGGTACCATAGGATTTAATCTTTTCAGCAGTTTCTGCCAAATGCCTCCTAATCGGTTCATATATATCCCAGTAATAAGGCAGAGCTACTTCAACAGGCACCTTTATCTTTGAATATCTTTCTTCAATTTGTTCTATTCTGTCAAATGACTGTCTAATTCCGAACTTAATCATCTAATTATTTCTCTGCTTTTTTTCTTCTCGATTCATTCCCTCTTTCGAATGTTACGTCATGGATGAGCAACCTGTTCTTTCTTAAGTCGGTGCCATATAAATCAACGCCATTGACATCGATGCCAAAACAACATTCATTGTATGCGAATTTAACACTATTCAACCCAGCTTTTTTGGCTCTATTATTGTATTTCCTTTCAATTAATGCCTCTTTTTTATGCGCCTCAGTAAAAACTTTTTCTCGTTCTTTCCACATCTTTTTGAGAAAAGGATACTTTTTTAACACGTTTCTAGCAGCTTTTTCTTCTTTATCAAACATGTCCATAATGACCTCCATGTCCTTTGCCAAAAATCTTATAACGACCCCCGTAGTTTATTAAATCTCGCAAATATATCCTGTCTTAAATCATCGATATATTCATCAGGGCCGCTTTCTTGTTCTATCAAGATAGGGCCTTGGGAATCTGCGCTACTAAAATACTTACGGATGTTCCGTTTAACGCTCTTGCCCTCCTGCTTATCTTTAATAAGCAACCCTACGCTGTTAACGAGATTTTCTTTTTCTGGGCAAAATCTCAACATGTAATACACATAATAAAGGTCCTTTTTCAATTTTTCTTTATTCTCCCGCTGGACAAAGGTAAGCAGTTTATGAAATACAAACATTGATTCAGTGGGTATTTGTATTTTATGCTTATTTATCGTTGTTATTATCACAGACTCAAGTAGTATGTTGAAATTTTCGATCTCGTTTACCTTAATCTCCCGACCCACTAAATCCTGCCTTATATTTTTGGACACTCGAGGATCTGCAATAAACTCAACCTCTGCTTTTATGGAGCCAGTGGCGTCCTTTACAACCGGAACAAACGGAATCAGCCTGTCCATTGAAACATGATGTTCTCCATACCCCAACCTTCTAACACAAGAGGCAATAGACTCTTTGCCTTCATAATCTTTACTACTCACTCCAAAATCAATATCTGTTGTAGTAACTGCTAAATTAGGCACGTTTTTCCAGATATATTTAGCATAAACGTAAGGCACCCATCCACCTACTAAGACCAAATACGGAAGAAAATCAGCAAGGTCATTAATCACTTTGACAAGAAGCTTCTCACCAGGATATGTATTAGACAAAATTTTTTCCTTCTTCTTTTAGAATTTTTAACAAATATCGGGCGTGCTCTCTGCCACGCTGCGGAAAATTATATAAATCTAAATACAACTGAAGACATGAGGCAATATTATATCCTTTTATCTTTTTATTATTAAAAAAAGCGCCATTCTTATAATACGGCCTGATCAGATAAAAATTCCCTCCCTTCCTTAGTTCTTTTAAATTCAACGCTTGTCTTAAATCCAACGATACTTCATTGAAATCCTCATATTTCAAGTAACAGTACACAGTTTGTGTGTTCACGTAATTAGTAATAAAATTCGCGCCTGTATGAAGAGTTAAGGCGTATCGGTCAGTAAGTTTTTTTGTATCAAAGTAATCCTTTAACCGCGGCAATACATCTTCATAAGCTGAATAATAAAGATGTAGTTTATTGAGCTCAAAGTTGTAGAATTTAAGCCATTCATCTAATAAGGCTTTTTTATTAAGTAATATATTGTATGCCAATCTCCCGGAACGAATTCCCCCGACAAAACCTTTTTTGCGCAATATGGATAATACTGCCGCGGCTCTTGCTCGCCCTACGCCAAACTCTTTCTCAAAGTCTCTGGCTACCCACTTCTTCTCAGGTTGAGAGAGCATAGCGCGGATAACTATTGTGGCTTTATCACTAAAGATGGTTTTCATTATTTCCTCCTGGAAATATGTCTTTTATTAATAAATGTCCACTATTTTATGGACATTCATTTACAGTGGACATTTTATCATATTTGGAGGTTATGTCAAGAGGAATTTTTGAAGTTGTTTTAACGGGAACGGCCATGGCTTAGATGACAATTTTACATAATAAAAGTTGACATCTATCAAGTAAATGTCAACTATACGTTCAATTTTTGAAACCACGAAAATTAAATGCTTTTATCCTAACTCTCTGCCTCGCAATGAGTTAGCTTCTTCAACAACTCTAATGCCATCTCGAGCCACCGTAACCTTCGGTCAACCGAAGGTACCGATAAAGACTTTTTTCATAACACTTTTATTTTAGAAGGGTTATACATCCATCACCCCTACAAACGTATCGTTCATTCATCGGTTCGCTTAGTCGTTCTTTAAATTTTCTTTATTATTTTCTTGGCTAATTCTGAATTAGGAATAATTATTTCTCCCTCTTTAACGGTTATTTTTGTGATAACCAAACCAATAATTT
>JAHIZC010000096.1 GCA_018814745.1 Candidatus Omnitrophota bacterium | reverse complement strand
GGCAGGCCCCATTCCCTAGGATAAAATCAATTGAGCTCAAAAGGCCCTTATATTGAGAAAGAAAACAAAAACTGCGAAAAATTTATTTAAAGAGTTCGGATTGGTCTTCGTGCTTAAGGCCGAAGTGCGTATATGCTAACTTGGTGGCGAGCCTTCCGCGCGAGGTGCGTTTCAGGAACCCTGCTTTGAGCAAATACGGCTCTACTGTATCTTGCAGCGAATCAACTTCTTCATTCAGGCTGGCGGATAAAGAATCTATCCCTACGGGCCCGCCGCCGTATGTATCTAAAACTAATCTTAATACTCTACGGTCCAGATCATCGAGGCCGGCTTTATCAATCCCTAACTCATCCAATGTCTTAGCAGCCACCTCTTGGGTCACTTTATTTATCTTTAATACCTGGGCATAATCACGGACTCTGCGCAGCAGCCTATTGGCTATCCTGGGAGTCCCCCTGCTTCGCCTGCCGATCTCAAATGCTGCCTCTTCATCCAGATTCAAGCTGAAAGTCTTAGCTGAATGTTGAATAATCCTAGATAAATCCTCAACCTTATAAAAATCCAAATTATAAAATATTCCAAATCTCCCCCTAAGCGGTGCTGCCAGGAGTCCGGTCCTGGTGGTAGCACCAACTAGAGTAAAGGGTTTAAGATTGAATTTTATCGTCTTAGCATAAGGCCCTTTATCAATTATAAAATCGATTTGAAAACTCTCCATCGCAGGATACAAAAACTCCTCTACCACCTTGGAAAGCCGGTGTATCTCATCGATAAAAAGTATATCTCCCTGCTCTAAATTGGTAAGTATCCCAATCAGGTCCCCCGCCCGCTCGATTGCCGGCCCTGAGGTAGCTGTGATCTTGGTAATCATCTCATGAGCGAGGATATGTGCCAGAGAAGTCTTACCCAGGCCGGGCGGCCCGCTTAAGAGTACATGCTCCAGAGGCTCTTTTCTCTCTCTCGCTGCCTGTATTGCAATCTTCAGGTTGTCTACCATTTCTTTATGGCCGACGAACTCTGACAATTTCTTAGGCCTAAGAGAGATATTTAAAACTACATCCTCTTCTGACTCCCTTACATCTCTAGTGGCAGTTTTACCTTTAATCAGCGCCTGCCTGCTCTGATCGGTCATAGGGTACGATATTCTCCTTATTTCTAGTGAGCTCTATCTCATCAAATAATCCCTGCTGCCGAGCAACTACTTCTTTTGTCCTCACCAGTTCTAAGATCGCTAGAAAAAAAACAATTATTTCTATCTTAGACTTAGCCTTACTAAATAAATCCGAAAGCTTCATCGATTCGACATCGAGTAATAAATGCAATATATCGTGGACCTTCTCTTCGATGGTAAATTCGTCTTTGATTACTTCATAAAAAACCTCTTTGGGAACATCCTTGAGCGCTGTAGAAAAAGCATTGATCAGATCAAATATACTCGCCTCAAAATACACTTCCTTACCACTTTGCAGCTCTTTATCCAATTCTACTTTCGGGCGCTTGAATACTTCCTTCTGGCCGCTCTCCCTTTCCCGTAGAGTCTCAGCCACCTCTTTATACTTCTCGTATTCTAAGAGACGCCTGACAAGCTCAGCGCGCGGATCCTCCGGCTCCTCTTCTTCCTGCTCCTCCTGAATCGGAAGGAGCATCTTGGATTTAATCGCCATTAAGGTTGAGGCCATTACTAAAAATTCGCCGGCGATATTTAGATCGAGCAGCTGCATCAGATTGATATACTTCAGATATTGTTCGGTAACTTTAGCGATCGGAATATCATAGACATTCAAGTGATCCTTCTTTACCAAATATAATAATAAATCCAGGGGGCCTTCAAATATCTCTAATTTTATTTTATAACTCATATTAATGACGACACAACTTATGGAGTGAAACGAACATAAGTTGTTTGTCGGAATTAATCCCGCTCTTTTGGCAGAATCTAACTATGAATCTCCTCTTCGCCAAAAGGGCGGGGTAAGTTCGCGCATACAATTTATGTCCTTCGACTTTTCGCTCAGGACATAATCCTGAGTCCATCGAAGGATTATGTTTACTTCTTTCCCTGTCTGCCCTGACTGCCGTCAGGCAGGCGACAGGCAGGCATAAATTGTGCGCCCACTTATAAATTAATCAGATCTCTTACTTCTCGTATCGTCTTTTGAGCAATCCCGGCTGCTTTCTTCTCACCCTGCGCCAATAG
>JAHIZC010000095.1 GCA_018814745.1 Candidatus Omnitrophota bacterium | reverse complement strand
CCCACCCTCCAACTTTATACACCAGAGTCTCGTGGATATTAACCAGCTTCACGGAATAAAGCGATAGTAACAGCAAAATAAGCGCGCCGAGACTCCCTAGAATATCAGGAATAGCTTTTATTTTCTTTCCTAATAAAGAGATCAAAAACGCTGCTGCTAATGGAACAATCACAAAGAAAGGTAAAATATTCACCCCGCACCTTCTACTTTTAATCTTATAATTTTCACCATACCATTATTTTCCCTACACCAGTTATATGCTTAAAAAAGAATTTTAAAGAAGGTGCGGGGTTCATCATCCTCTCAGTTTCCTGATTTTAGTGATATCAAAAGTGCCGTACTTCTCATAGAGCCTTATGGCAATAGCCACAATTAAGGCGGTAACCGCAAGGCCAATGACGATGTTAGTGAGCACTAAAGCATGCGGCAAGGGATCAACCATATTGGTAATCACTACGCCCTTATCCAGCACAGGGGCACGTGAATTCATCCGGTAGCTGGTGAGTACAAACAATAAATTTATTGCGTACTCAATGATCCCCAGGCCAATTACGATCTTGATAATATTTCTTTTCCTAAGCACGCAATAAAGCCCAATACAAAATAAAGCTAGACAGAGAATATATTCAATCATTTATCTTTACCTGTTCCTTTAAATAAAACCAGTGCCATAAATATAGCAAAAAGCCCTGCGCCTACTTTAAAACAAATAGCAATGTTAGAGAGTGGGATTGTCCCTGCGCTAAATAAACTAAAAGGCTCTCCCTTATTTACAAAGAAATTAAAGAAAAAATAGCCTCCGAACAGGCCTAATAAAGCTATAGATAAAAACATCAACGCCCCTATACTCTCAAAAAATGAAGCGACTGGCTGGCTTAACTTCTTCAAAGCTACATCTTTACCAAAAGCAAGCATAAGATGGATAAAAGAGAGTGCGATGATCACTCCGCCGGCAAATCCTCCCCCCGGACTGATATGGCCGTGTAAAACAATATAGATACCGTATAATAATATCAACCCGACGGTGAGGCGGGTGATTGTCTTAACGATCAAGGTCATCCCGGGCTCTTGTTTATTTTTCATTGATCCTTCCTACTTTTCGCATTATTGCCAAGACGCCGATCACAGCCGTAAAGAGAACTGTAGCTTCACCTAAGGTATCATAACCTCTGAAATCCAGGATTATGGAAGATACAATATTGGTTGCTCCAGTTTTGCTTAATCCCTGCCGAATATATTCTTTGGCTACTCTCATAATCGGCTCGCCAAAACTTGGCAACTCCTTTAAGGCAAAGTAAGCAAATACTAAAAAACAGAAAATAAATAATAATGTAGAGAAGGTATTAAAAAACCACCGCCCATTTTTTATTATCGACAGGTCTTTTTTGATCGTCGCACGGATGAGGATGATAATACAGAGGATTTCTACTACCAACTGCACGATTGCTAAGTCCGGGGCCTTTAAGATCAAGAAACCCATTGATAAAGCCAATCCTACGGCACCAACCGCGATTACGCTGGAGAGCAAATCCTCGATCTCAACCGCTACGATCGCTCCCAAAACCATAAATAGTAAAAGTAATTGTAGTTCCAACTTATGTCCTCACTTAAATAATAAATAATAGAATAATGCTAATGTACCCAATAAACACCAGACCATATAAGTAGGGAGAACTCCGTTATGTAAATACTGTAATACCTTGGCTACGGAGAAAGTGAATTTCTTACCCTGTTCATAGATATCAAAGGTCCCCTTCTTCACTCTTTTGTATATCGGCTTTAAGGTTTTTAATTCTTTTATAGTGTTATAAAATTCAGTTCCTGTAACTCTATTATTCTCTAAATCAAGCGGCTCTGCCCCGATATAACTTTTATCTTCGCGTATATTAGGTGCCAGGTTCTTTAGTTTAAAGATCAATATCCCCAAGACCAAGCCAGCAATAATCAGCGTAGTAGCCAACCCTGAATACCAGGTTCCGATAAAAGAAACACCGGATACTGCCGGAAGAATGAACTGTTTAAGAGGTACCTGATTAGCAAACACGCCAAATACTATACAGATAATTGCTAAAATAATACCGGGAAGCCACATTGCAATTGATACCTCTTTTATATTTGAGCGCGAGCTTACCTCTCTCTGTCCGAGAAACGCAGCATGGATTAATTTCATAAAGCTGGCGAGGGTGAGCCCCGAGCCAAACATTGCGGCAGCCAAACATAAGACACCGATAAATCTTAACTTATCCGTGTGAAACTGTAGTTGACTGATTACGCCCTGATAGACCATCCACTTTGAAACAAAGCCATTAAATGGCGGAACGCCGGAAATAGATAAGCAGGCAATCAGTGCAGCGATATAGGTAAGAGGCATGACTTTGGATAAACCGCCGATTTTATCTAATTCAGTTGTTCCGGTCCTGCTCTCTACATTACCGGCACTAAAAAAGAGCGCTTGTTTGTATATAGCATTATTAAGCATATGAAATAATCCGCCGGCAATACCAATCGGGGTTCCTGTGCCAATACCTAATACCATATAACCCACCTGTGAAACAGCATGATAACCCAAGAGTCTCTTCATATTATGCTGGACTAAAGCCATCATTACTCCGGCGATTATAGTAAAAGCACCGACGACCATCAAGATCATATTGATCAACGGGATCATTATGAATAGATCCATAGAGATCCTGGCTAATAGATAAATACCTAATAATTTGTCTAATGATGCGGGCAAGAATGCTACTACCGGCAGTGGCGCTGCTTCAGAAGAATCCGGGATCCAGGTATGAAAAGGCATTACTCCCGCCTTGGCAAAACACCCGATGGCAATACACAAATAAGCAACTATTGGTAATATAGAGTTACTGGCTAGGGGAATGCGTATTTTATCCATCATAAATGTGCCGCTTAAATAATAAATTATACCTATACCTAATAACATCAGCGCGTCTGAACCGCCGATGATGATAAATGTCTTCTTGGCTGCTTGGGATGAATTTTGGCCCATGTTAATCAAAAGATATAGCGTTAACCCTAAGAATCCCCAGAAAACAAAGAGAAGAATCAAGTGGTTGGAGCGCACTGCAGCAATTGAGGCGATGGAGGTAAGAATTATATAGGTGTAGTATTGCATAAGCCCCGACTTGCCCTTCACCCCGTTAGAAACTGTTTTATTATTACCCGTTCGGTCAGTGTTTCTAACGGGGTTCATAAATTTAGAGGAGTAGATCAGGGTTAAGACAGTAAACAAAGCTATAGCCAGAACTATAAAATTGCTCAGGTTGTCTTTGATAAAATAAGGATAAAAAGAGAAAAACTTACACATTTATACCCATCCGCTTTTTAATCTTCTCGGTCTTCTCCTGCGATAATTTGATCAGATCCCAGCCGTTTAAGACCTGTTTGTCGGTTTTCTTATCCAGGACCGCGACTCTTTCAGTACAGCAGTAACAAGGGTCAACTGCGGCCAAAGTAATTGTTGTATCTGAAATAGTCTGTCCTACTGCAGCCACCTTATTGGAGGCAATATTCACATAGCTCGGTGCGCGAATTTTATGCCTCACCGGCCGGTTTGTTCCGTCAGAACGGACATAATGAAAACATTCTCCGCGGGGTGCTTCAACATGCCCAATACCTTCGCCGGGCGGTATATCTTTAATATCAGCATCTATCGGGCCTTTGGGCATCTTATCCAAACACTGACGGATGATACCCACTGATTCGTAAAGTTCCAGGATCCTTACCACAGCTTTGGCAAATACATCGCCCTCCTTCTCTACGATCACATTCCACTTAACTTTATCAAACACTCCGTAGGGATCATCGCGCCTTACATCTATATCTACTCCTGATGCGCGGGCAGTCGGCCCGACTGTGCACCAATCAATCGCCTGCTGTTTAGTCAAGATTCCTACACCTTTAAGTCTGGCATGTATCACCGGATCATCCATCACAGCACCTTTAAACATATTCGCCGCAGGTACGAGATCATCCATCGCCTTTTTTATCGCCGGAATATCCTCGTCCTTTATATCATGTATCACTCCGCCGATTTTACTTATTCCGTAATGATTACGATTACCGGTGATCATCTCAAATAAATCCAACAACGGTTCTCTGTAACGCCAAGCCCACATCCAGACGGTATTATATCCGATAAAATGTCCTGCTAAACCTAACCATAATAGGTGGCTGTGCAGTCTCTGTAATTCATCAACGATTGTGCGGATGTAAAGAGCGCGCTCAGGAACTACATTCGCTTCTCCTCCCAATATGTCCTCTATTGCCAAAACGTAAGCGTAAGGATGACTGGAAGAGCAGATCCCGCAGATACGCTCGACTAAATATGGTACCTGATGGAAATGTTTATGTTCAGAAAGCTCTTCTATCCCGCGGTGCATATAGCCGATGATTATATCAATATCTGTTACCTTCTCTCCGTCGACATGAAGACGGAAAAACTCCGGCTCCTCCTGCAGGGGATGATAAGGACCTATAGGGACGATAACTTTATGTGACATTGATTAACGATTATCCTTTCTCAACGGATGTTTGCCTTCCGGCCAATCATCGATTAAAAGCAGATGCCTTAGATCCGGATGGCCTTTAAAATTAACGCCTAGAAGCTCCCAAATCTCCCGTTCGATCCACTCCGCACCTTTAATTATATGCGCAATCGAATCGATCTCCGGGCTTTTCTTATTAGTGATCAGCGTACGCAATGATATTACCTTCCCTGATACGTCTTGGGAAAAATGGTAGAGTATCTCAATCCCCTGCGGCGTATCTATGCCGGAGGCAGTAATCATACGACAGCCTAATTCCTTGAATACAAATTCAGCTGCCTCGGGAATATTTTCCGGCTTGAATTCAATATAAACCCTGGGGGTTGCTTTTTCCTCGACCTTGATAATCGAATCTTTAAGTTTGTCCCTTATATGGCTGATAATATCTTCCAAACTTATCTCCTCACTTACCTTTAAGTTTATTAATCAGTTTAGCGACTCCGGCAATCATCGCCTCAGGCTTAGGAGGACAACCCGGGATATAAACATCCACCGGGATTACCTCATCGACTGTGCAGGGGCTATTGTAAGAATCTCTGAACATCACCCTTCCGCAGGAGCAATTACCTATTGCTATTACCACGCAAGGTTTGGGAGCCTGTTCATAAAGTATCTTCAGCCTCTCTTTTGTTTTATAGTTAGGTACACCTGTGACTAAAAGTGCGTCTGCATGCCTGACGCTGCCGACCAGGACCATGCCCAGCCTCTCAATATCGAAACGGGGAGTCAACAAATCCAAAATCTCGATATCGCAGTTATTGCAAGGAGAGCAAGCTGCATGAAACACCCAGATAGATTTAGTTAAGGCTTTTAATTTTACGTTCACCCCGTTAGAAACCTCCGCTTGTCCCCGCTAGATATGTTTCTAACGGGGCTCGTCTTACTTCCCTAATAAAGCTAAAATAACCGCGGCACTAGCCAAAAAAGACATCGGCCCCCAGAACCACCTTAAGGCCTGATCAATGCGTACGCGCGGGCTGGTATTTTTGATTAAAACGATGATTACTAATAATAAGACAAATTTAGCTATAATAAATAACGGGCTGAGATCCTTTCCCATAAACAAGATTATCAAAAATAAAGGCATAGTGTAAAGAAGTATTGCCTTAGTCACTTTGAATATGGCTAAAGGAAGACCGGAATATTCAATTAATACCCCTCCCATTATCTCTTGTTCCGCTTCTGAGGCATCAAAAGGGACAAACCCTAATTTTGCCTGCATGCAAAATATGGAAACTAAAAATGCCAGGGTTCCGGAGATAGAGGCGATATTAGAACCAAAATTAATCTGATGATTTATAATCTCGCCTATCTGAATGGTTATCCCACTCTTAATTATAACTGTAATTACCGACAGGATAAAGGGAAGCTCATAACCTAAAACTAACTTCATCTCTCTGGATAAACCAACGGAGGCTAAGGGGTTACGGGAAGATGCAGCACCTATGATTAAGGCAACTGCTGGGACAACTAAAAGATATAATACCACAATCAGGTCGCCGACAAAGCCCTCTAAGGGTGAAAGGATATTGCTGCCAAGGGCCGCAGCCACAAGAGTTAAGCTTAAGAGTCCCAGATACGGAGCTAGAAGAAAGGTCATCTTTGCCCCGGCAGGAACGATAGTCTCCTTTCCGAGTAGCTTTACGATATCCACGAAATTCTGATACCAGGGCGGTCCGACCCGCCAGTGAATGCGCGCGGTGACTTTTCTATCTACCCATCCGGCAATCAGGCCTATGCAGGCACTGAAGAGAAAACCGGGAAAAATAAGATAGGTGAATAAGTTAATTAGGGCTTTCATTTTTTCTTAGGCTGAATATCCTCCTTAGACCATTTAGCAGTCCGCACTGCCAGATGTTCACCGATAAAATAGATATTTTTTTCAGCATCTTCCTTTATATCTTTAACCTCTAGGGCTTTTTCAGGGCAAGTGGTAACACATTTAGGAAGCTTAGCGCTAACCTCCAAACAGTAATCGCATTTAGAATCCAGATAAGGTATAAAATCCTGAAAGATTATTCCAAAAGGACAGGCTATAGAACAAGACTTGCAACTGGTGCAACGCATTTTATAACGTTTAATATGTCCGTCCGGAGCCCTTTCTAAAGCATCATGATAACAGGAATTTACACAGGGTGCCTCTTCACAATGTCGGCAGATAGTAGCAAAAGTTGCATATTCCCGTAAAGAAGCAATGCCGTTATTCTGCGGATGGTAGAAATAATCACAGGTGATCCTGCACTCTTCGCATTTACTGCATGCCTCTAAATCAACGAATAAACGTTTCATAATTTAATCCCAGATATCGTGTATTTTTTTAAGGTCTTTATAGCAAAACACCGGGCCGTCCTTACAGGCATAATATTTGCCGATACGGCAATGCCCGCATTTGCCTAAACCGCAGGACATGCTCTTTTCCATAGATAGGTATATGTCTTTGGCTTTAAAACCTACTTCTAATAATTTCATCACCACAAACTTCATCATGATCGGAGGCCCGCAGACTATTGCCACCGCATTTTTGAGATTTACCGGGAGTTTGTTTAGAATAGTCGTAACCAATCCCACGTTTCCTCTCCATTTAGGTTCGCCCACATCGACTGTTGTGACTACATTCACTTTTTTCTTCCTTGCCCAGCTGGGCAGCGATTCTTTATAGACCAGATCCTTTGGCGTACGTGCGCCGTATCGCAATACCACCTTTTTGTAACTCTTCATATCAGAGAATAGAGCAAATAAAAGTGAACGTAAAGGAGCAAGCCCCACTCCACCGCCGACGACTAACACATCCTTCTTTTTAAATTTATCCAAAGGATAGCCCTTTCCATAAGGGCCTCGGATACCGACCAGATCACCTTTTTTCATAGTATGCAGCTTGGAGGTAACCGTACCTACATTCATTATGGTTACATCTATGGTATCAGTTTCTTTCGGATTCGAAGAAGGGGTAAACGGCGCCTCCCCTAATCCCGGAACAGTGAGTTCAATAAATTCTCCGGTACGGAAAGCAAACTCTTCTTTAGGCCTTAAGACAAGGGTCTTTATCGTAGGGGTCTCCTGCACAACCTCTTCGATTACTGCTTCAATGGGCTGATAGATGTTTTTCTTCATGTAGCTTTCTTAAAATATTACGTATATCTATCCTGCCGGGGCAAACCTCAATACACCTACCGCAGCCGCAACAGGCCTGTAATCCGGTATTAGCGATAAAGAAGTCGAATTTCTTCAGGAAGCGATTACGTAATCTCATATAACGCAATTTTAGAGGGTTAGCTCCGCCGGCAACCGTAGCGAAATTCTTAAACAAACAGCCGTCCCAGGTACGTATCTTCTTGCTCGTCCTGCCTTCGGGTTTATCTTCCAATAAGAAACAATGGCAGGTATCGCACATAAACACGCACCCGCCGCATTCAACGCAATTAAGCATCTGATCACGCCAAATTTGGGAATTATAACCTGATAACACTATGTCTTGTAATCTTTCTTTTGCAGGAATTTTATGATGGGAGAGATGTTCATCGATGCGTTTAATCACTGTTTCTCTTTTCTCTTCCCTGCCTGAAGTTTGTCCGATTGTAGCAGGAGTGAGTAAATCTTCGAGGGAATCAGCGATTTTTTTCGCTTTATCTGAAGCAACATCAAGCAGATATCCGTGGTTAAGAGGAGAAAAATTAAAATCAAATCCTTCGCTTGCATGTGGATTAATCTCAAATGCCCTACAGAAACAAACCTCTTTGAAATTAGGACAGTCACTGGCAATCAATAAGGTATTATCCCTTCTCTTCCTATATATAGGGTCTTCCTGG
>JAHIZC010000094.1 GCA_018814745.1 Candidatus Omnitrophota bacterium | reverse complement strand
CGGAGTAGAAATTCCCTATGTTAAGGGGCTGTTAGGGCATTCCGACGGAGATGTCCTCTTACATGCTATATGCGATGCACTATTAGGGGCGGCCTCAATCGAGGATATCGGCAGCCTCTTTCCTGATACAGATCCAAAATATCACGGAGCAGCGAGCAAGGAGTTTTTGGAGGGAGTAGGGAATTTATTGAAAGAGAGGCGTTTTAAGATCAGCAACATCGATACGGTGATAGTCGCTCAGGAGCCCACTATTTCGCCTTTCAGGAAACAGATTCAGCAGAGCATCGCTTCGATTTTAAAGATTAAAGATGATCAGATTAATATAAAAGCGAAAACCAATGAAGGCATGGGAGAAATCGGCAAGAAAGAAGCGATTGCCTGTTACGCCGTAGCATTATTGGCGAAGGGAGAGTGAGATGTCTTTAACCATAAATATATTACTGATTCTAATTGCGATAACCGTGATAAAGATAGCTTTGATTTCAATATTTTTTTACGGGGAGATCAGGATAGCGCAGAAGAAGGATCCTGCGGCAAAGAGTTTTCTTGAGGTAGTGCTTTTATATCAAGGACTGCATGCTTTAGTCGCTTATCGGGTGTCACATATTTTTTATAAATTGCATATGTTCTTTACCGCGCGGTTTATCTCTCAAATTGCAAGATCGATCACCGGTATTGAAATACATCCCGGAGCACAAATAGGAAAGAGGTTTTTCGTTGATCACGGAATGGGGGTAATAGTAGGAGAGACCTCGATTATCGGAGATGATGTGCTTTTATATCAGGGCGTGACCTTAGGCGGGACCGGTTTAAAACAAGGCAAACGCCACCCCACGATAGGTAATAATGTTGTGATCGGAGCAGGGGCAAAGATCCTCGGTGATATTACTATCGGAGATAAATCTTATGTCGGGGCTAATGCCGTGGTAATCAAGGATGTGCCGCCTAACTCGACGGTGGTAGGTGTTCCGGGCAGGGTTACGAAACAGGATGGCAGGAAGATTGAAGACAGCCTTGATCACATTCATGTACTTGATCCGATTAAGCAGACAATAGAAGAGCTAGAGAAAAGAATAGAGAAACTAGAAAAAGGCTAAAAAATGAAAAAATGGGGACGGTTCTATTTTTTTAGGCCGAGAGGCCGAGTAGGTCGAGAAATTTATCAAAAATAGAACCGTCCCCGGGTTTTAAAAGTATTTTATCTATATGCCAATTTATATATATAATTCCCTCACTAGAAGTAAGGAAGAATTTTTACCCTTAAATCCCCCTAAAGTAAATATCTACACCTGTGGCGTAACAGTCTACGATGATAGCCATATCGGGCATGCCAGAAGCCTTTATACATTTGAGGTTATCCGGAGGTATTTAAAATACCGGGGATTCCGGGTGAGGTTTGTACGCAACATAACCGATATCGACGATAAGATAATCAAGCGCGCAAATGAACTGAATATCTCCTGGAAGTCATTAATTGAGAAGTATATTGCCAGATATTATGAGGATTTAAAAAGCCTGGGTATCAGCAAGGCGGATTACGAGCCTAGGGCAACCAAGAACATCAAGAGTATGATCAAGTATATTCAAAAGCTGATCAAGGGTAGATTCGCCTATGTTACGGATAGCGGCGTATATTTTAGCGTGCGTAAATTTAAGGATTACGGAAAATTATCCAATCGCAGTGTCGATGACTTATTAAGCGGCGTAAGAAAGGAGCCTGATGATACAAAAGAGGATCCTTTGGATTTTGCCTTGTGGAAGAAATCTAAACAAGGCGAACCTTGCTGGAATAGCCCCTGGGGAAAAGGAAGGCCGGGTTGGCATATAGAGTGTTCTGTGATGAGCCAGAAGTTCCTGAAGACAGATACTCTGGATATTCATGCCGGAGGAGTAGATTTAGTTTTTCCTCATCATGAGAATGAGATCGCTCAGGCGCAGGCTTTGACCGATAAACCTTTTACAAAATACTGGATTCATCACGGACTCCTGGCTATAAACGCTCAAAAGATGGCAAAGTCACTGGGAAACTTTGTAACTATAAAGGATGTATTGGATAAATATCCGGCGGATGTATTGAAAATATTCTATCTCCAGGCGCACTATTCTTCTCCTTTGGATTTTACCTGGGAGAGGATGGAGGAAGCGAAACAGGCACTGCAGAGGATTTCGATTTTGGCAGAGAAAGCTCAAAAGCGCAAAGTTTCCAAAGGCTTAGCTGACTCAGGTAAGGGAATTAAAAAAATAGAGGAGATAAAAAACAAGTTTATCGAAGCAATGGATGATGATTTTAATACTCCGCAGGGCTTAGCTGCTATCTTTGAATTAATAAATCAGACTAATAAGAATATAGATGATTTAGCTTTAGTAAAGAGGGCGCGCAAGATATTAGGAGAGCTGTTGGAGATTTTCTCCATATCTCTTACGACTGAGAAGCAGCTTGAGAAAGAGGTCAGGCTGAAGATCGAGGCCAGAGATAAGGCGCGTCTGGAGAAAGATTTTGCTCTCTCAGATCAAATAAGAAGAGAGTTAGAAGCAGAGGGCATTATATTAGAGGATACAAAAGAAGGTACAACCTGGAGACGTAAGCTCTAAAATTAATCTTTGTATGTTCTTTGACATAACAAATAAACCTGTCGGGTTTCCCCACTCAAAGGGTCTTTTCGGCTTTGCTTTCGCGCACTGTCTTTTTTCGCCGTGTGCTACGGTTTACGGCTCTCTCCCGGAGAGATTTACAATATAGGCATCCTCCGTTCGCCGTAATTCCCTGCCTTGCCGGCAGGCAGGCTTGCACACATTTGCCGAAAAAATCCTAATGTGCGCTT
>JAHIZC010000093.1 GCA_018814745.1 Candidatus Omnitrophota bacterium | reverse complement strand
GACGATATCGGAGTAAGGGTTTTGATAGAAGTTACGGTTATGCCGCAGAAGGATGTAGGTTTTGATAAGATTGCCCAGCGGATATATTCATTTCCCGAAGTTGCCAGTTGTTATCTAATCTCCGGGACCTATGATCTTCTGGTGGTAGTCGAGGGAAAAAATATCCATGCGGTTTCTAACTTCGTGGCTGAGAAGTTATCCTGTCTTGAGAATATCCGCGGGACGGTAACGCACTTTTTATTAAAGAAATATAAAGAAGACGGAGTTATTCTAAAACACAAGGAAGAGAAGAAGAGGATAGCAATATCATATTAATCAGCTGTCAGCTATCAGCTGTCAGCTATCAGCTGAAAGCTGAAGACTGAAAGCTGAAAGCAAAATTTATTTTATGAGTAAGATTATATCGAAGAAAGTTCAACAAATGCAGCCTTCCGGAATCCGCAAGTTCTTTGATCTGGTTCTCGGGATGAAGGAAGTAATCTCTTTGGGGGTTGGTGAGCCTGATTTCATCACTCCCTGGCAGATACGTGAGGCAGGGATATATTCCTTAGAGCAGGGGTTTACCTCTTACACTTCAAATAAGGGGCTGTATAAGTTGAGATTAAGCATTGCACGACACCTGAAGAATAGGCACGGCTTAGATTACTCGCCCGAAGATGAGATTCTGATCACCGTGGGTGTGAGTGAAGCAGTGGATCTGGCTTTGCGCGCAATGATTAATCCGGGCGATAAAGTTTTAGTTCCTCAGCCAGGTTATGTTTCTTATGGCCCGGTAACAGAGCTGGCAGGCGGCATACCAGTCTATATTAATACTAAGGGTGATGACTTCAAACTTACCCCCAAGGCCTTAGAGAAGAATATTGATCTTAAGACCAAGGCTTTGATTTTAAATTATCCGGTAAATCCCACGGGAGTCTCTTACACTAAGAAGGAGTTAGGAGAAATTAATAAAGTTCTTTTAAAACATAAAGTTCTTTGTATTACTGATGAAATTTATGGGGAGCTGACTTATGATTTTGCACATACCCCCTTTGCAACTTTGGGCCAAGCTAAGGATAATACTCTTTATTTAGACGGATTTTCCAAGAGCTATGCGATGACCGGTTGGCGAGTGGGTTTTGCCTGCGGACCGAAAGAGATAATCCAGGCAATGACCAAGATCCATCAGTACACGATTATGTGTGTTCCTATAACTTCTCAGATGGCAGCAAGCGAAGCATTGCATACAGGCAAGAGATCAGTAGAGGAGATGAAGCGGGAATATAAAAGGCGCCGCGAATTTGTCTTGGAGAGATTAGAGAGTTTAGGTTTAGAATGTGTAAGGCCTGAGGGAGCATTCTACGTTTTTCCATCTATAAAGAAGACAGGGTTTAGTTCTCTGGATTTTGCAGAGAAGTTGCTGAAGAAAGAGAAGGTGGCGGTTGTCCCGGGAACTGCATTCGGAAGAGAGTTTGACGATTATGTCAGGATATCCTATGCTTCTGGTTTTGATAATTTAAAGGAAGCATTTAAGAGGATTGAGAGTTTTTTAAATAAAGCCCAGACTTACGGAACAAAGTGAACGTAAGTCTGCTGGCTGAATTTACCCCGCTCTTTTGGCGAAAAGAAAATTGGTATTCGAATTCTGCCAAAAGGGCGGGGTCAATTCGCACAGATGACTTATATCGGAATAAATTAAAATTACCGCTCTATAAGTCATGTGCTCATTGAAATCAGGAGGGCAATAATGACTAAAGTAAAATGTAAGACAAAATCAGATGTGATGAAATTAGTCAAGCAGCATAAGATCAGATATATCAGGTTATGGTTTACGGATGTGTTGGGATTTCTTAAAGGTTTTACCATAACCGTGGATGAATTGCCCCGCGCATTAGGGGACGGGATGGGCTTTGACGGCTCATCGATCGAAGGGTTTGCCCGGATCGAAGAATCGGATATGGTTGCTCAGCCGGATCCTAGCACATTTGCAATTTTACCCTGGGAGTCAAAAGAGCAGCCTGTGGCGAGGATGTTCTGCGATATCTATACGACTAAGGGTGTACCGTCTGAGGCAGATCCGCGCTATGTTTTAAAGAAGAATTTAGCGCGTGCAAAAAAGATGGGGTTTACTTATTATGTCGGCCCGGAATTGGAATATTTTTATTTTAACAACCCTAAGAATACAATCGTATTGGATAGAGGTGGATATTTTGATTTAACCCCCATAGATGTTGCGCAGAATGTGAGGAATGAGACTGTAACCGCCTTAGAGGGATTAGGTGTGATCGTAGAGTACAGCCATCATGAAGTAGCTTCCAGCCAACATGAGATCGATCTGCGTTATGCAGATGCGCTCTCAATGGCGGATAATGTGATGACTTACAGGCTAGTGGCAAAAGAAATCGCCCAGCTCAAAGGTTTACACGCTACTTTTATGCCTAAACCGATCTTTGGCATAAACGGCTCAGGCATGCATACGCATCAATCATTATTCTCCGCCAAAGGCGGATCCGCCTCCGGCGGAAAGGGCGAGCATAATGCATTTTTTGAGAAGAAAGGCCAGTATCATCTCTCAAAAATTGCCAGGTACTTTATTGCCGGTTTATTAAAACATGCCCCGGAGATAACCTCTGTGACAAATCAATGGGTTAATTCTTATAAGCGCCTGGTGCCGGGTTATGAAGCGCCGGTATATATTTGTTGGGCTCAGATGAATCGCTCAGCCTTAATCAGGGTACCGATGTATAAGCCGGGTAAAGAAAAATCTACGCGAATCGAGTATCGTGTTCCTGATCCTGCCTGTAATCCATACCTTGCATTCTCTGCGATGCTCGCCGCAGGATTAGATGGTATTGAGAAGAAATACACCTTGCCTGAACCGGCAAATGATAATATATATCGCATGACAGCAGAGGAGAGAACGCGTGCTAAAATCAAGTCGCTCCCGGAAGACCTATTTGAAGCGATAAAAATAACTGAAAAATCAGAGCTCCTCAAGAAGGCATTCGGGGATGAGCTGTTTCAATATTTTATCCGCAATAAAAAATTGGAGTGGGATGAATATAAGGCCCAGGTTACGCAATACGAGATAGATAAATACCTGCCAATTTTATAGCATGCCAAAGACAACCAAAAAGAAAACCTATCGAATCTATATCAAGCAGATCGAAGCACTTTCCAAGGTCGCTAATCTGATTACCTCCGGTTTATACCTTGAGGAACTGCTACGCCTAGTGGTGAATGTTACTGCCGAGATCATGAATTCTAAGGTCTCTTCATTAATGCTGCTTGATCCGGACAGGAAAGAGTTAGTGGTTAAGGCAACCCAGTCTATTTCAGAAGAATACAACAAGAAACCCAATATTAAGTTAGGGGAAGGTATTG
>JAHIZC010000092.1 GCA_018814745.1 Candidatus Omnitrophota bacterium | reverse complement strand
TAAATCATCGCCGTAATCTGTATTTTTAATCGCTGTAATCAAGGGCGGCACTTTTGTGACGCCCTATTTCGGTTTCGACTTTTTCCGTTTATCTTTTAACCACTCAAGCCCAACCAAATCATGCTTGAAGGTATCAATATCTGCTGATAGATCCGTAACGATTGTTAACAATTTTTTATATGCTCTATATGAATATATGCGCATATAGTATTGCAAAAAATAATTTTGTCAAGTTTTTTTTCTAACCTTCCTTGTTTGATAATCTCGCCTCTATTTAAATACATCATATATCAGGTCTAAATAATCCGAAAGCAGCCTTGTGGTAAGAAAATTATCTCTCACGTGTTCCTTTGCCTTAGCCCCCATCTCCCGGGAAAGTTTAGGATTCTTAAAAAGCTTTACCACCCTATCCGCACATTCATTGTAATCATGAGGATCTACTAAAAATCCGGTTTCTCCGTCTTTAATCTGCTGCGGTATCCCTCCCACATTCCCGCCAACAACGGGCTTCCCCTTCCAAAGTGCCTCTGCTACTACCAAACCGAATCCTTCTTTTGTAGATTTTTGAATAATCACAGTGGCAAATCTTTGAATCGCATTCACCAGGACATCGTTATTACCCACAACAAAGATTACATCTCCTTTTTCTACCCACTTTTGTGCCTTTTTGCGGATTTTCGTGTATATTTCCATACCCTGCGGATCATCCGTAGCCAGATTGTAACAATAGAGCAGCCTGCAGTCTACCTTCTCCCGAACGATATTATATACCTCCAACACTCCCTCCGGGTCCTTCCAGGGATCCATCCTGGAAACCTGGGCTAAAATCGGCTTATCAGTCGGGACTCCGGCCTTTTTAATATATTTTAGAATATCCTTTTGGGAAAGTTCCATGTTTTTCAATGAAAGCGGATCAATCGCCGGAGGTATAATCCTTTGTTCAACCGGTAGATCTTTCTTCTTATATTTTTCGCTTGAGACAATAATTATATCGTACCATACCATGTACTTCTCAAGAAAATTCCATAATTCCTTATTCGGTTCAGAAATATCTATATGGCACCTCCATATCCAAGGTTGCATCTTTTTATAAAACTTTATCAATGGTAGAGGCTGTGGGTCATGCACTATCATACAATCATAGTTTATATCCGTAAATCTGGCAAATTCCTGGTTAATGTCTAAATATAAGTTCTTCTTTAGATCAGTAAGGTCGATTTCTCCCCCTTGAAGGCCATTGTGAAATTTTTTGGTTACGTCAAAATAAGCCGGACTCCCATGGATAGTCCGCCATTCCGCGATCATGCCTACCTCATTCATCATTGGTACAAGCCGGCCTAATATTTCCGCAACCCCTCCTCCCAAGAATGTTGCGTTTACGTTACAGATGCGCTTCTTATAGAGTTTTCGGGCTTTTTTAAAAATTGAAGAAATAGTCTTAGCGCCTACAACATCAATATAATCATCGATTCTTCGTATCATCTTGTTCTCCTGAGGTTTTTAAAAGCTGCTTTTCTCTTTCATCATAGATTTCCCCAAACAACTCTTCCATTACGTCTTCCATTGACAATATTCCAATATTTTGTTTCTTGCTGTCTTGAACAATGAATAGATGTTGATGGTAGACCTGAAATTTCTCCAATAGTTTATCAGCTTGTTCATTTTCGTCAACAAAAATCGGCATCGATATAAACTCTTTTATTTTGCTCAGATAGCGATCGAGCGCCATTTCTTTTAATAACGTTCTCTGCTGACATATCCCGACAATATTAGATATGTCATTCTCGTAAATTGCTATTCTGCTGTAAGGCGAAGTGATTACCGCATCTTTCAGTTCCGCCAGTGTTTTACCAGCCTCAAGAGCAAAGATAGTCTCAATCGGCTTCATCATCTGCCGGGCTTTTAAATCATTAAGTTTAAATACCCGGTTGCATAGCGTCTCCTCGTCTATTTCTACTGTTCCCGCTGCTGCACCTAATCTAAGCATAATCTTGATTTCCTCTTCGGAGACTTTTAAGAGATTAGATTTGCCTCTAAAATAATTGGTTACAAGACTTAAAATTCCTACAATCGGCTTAAACAGCCAAATTATGCCCAATAACGCTTTTGCGCTGGATAGAGAAATAGAGACCTTATAATGCTCGCCGATAGTCTTAGGGATCACTTCCGAGATGACAATTATCATAAAAGTAATAACTGCTGCGGCAACTCCCAACCATTTGCTGCCAAATAGCCCCATCACCCTCTGGCCAATAAATATCGAACCTATAATATTAATGGAATTATTAAGTATAACAATTGTTGCTACTGCCTGATAAATATTTTCTTTGATCTTAATAAGCGCATTTGCGCCTTTGCGTTTTTGCTCGAATAAAATACGCGCTTTAATGTGTGGTAGGCTGAGGATTGCTGCTTCTAACATAGAACAGACACCGGAAAGCAAAAGCAGGCTTACGACTAAAATAATTAAAATCAACATGATTAATTAATATAAAATTTTATTACCTCGGGTTGGACTAGAACCATTTTTTTCTTTTAAAGAATAAAACCAAGGTTATTCCTACAGCTGCCATAAGACTAAGAGCAACAAAATAACCGTACTTCCACTCTAACTCCGGCATAAATTTAAAATTCATCCCGTAGACGCCGGCAATAAATGTCAGAGGTATAAATATCGCCGCAAAAATCGTCAGAACCTTCATTACTTCATTCATTCTATTGCTTATGCTGGATAGGTAAATATCAAGCATGCCAGATGCCATATCCCTGAGCGATTCAACGGTATCGATAACCTGTATGGTATGATCATAAACATCTCTTAAGAATATTCCCGTAGATTTCTTGATTACGGATGACTCGCTTTTCTGTAAACCATTAATTAGTTCTCTCATCGGCCAGACGGATTTACGTAAAAATATCATCTCCCTTTTTAAACTATGGATATTCCGCATAGTTTCCTGGGTAGGGGCATTAATCAATTCTTCTTCCAATACTTCAATTTTCTCGCCTATTTTTTCAAGGATCAAAAAATAATTATCTATCACTGCGTCTATTAATGTATAAACTAAATAATCTACGCCGGATTTCCTAATCCTTCCCTTAGCGGTCCTTATCCTCTCTCTTATTGAATCGAATACATCGCCTTCTTTCTCCTGGAAAGAAATCAGAAAGTTATTGCCCAGGATCATACTTACCTGCTCTATCTCAACCTCCGCTTCGGCTTGATTATATGAAAGCATCTTCATTACCATGTAAATGTAGCTTCCAAAATCTTCCATCTTCGGCCTTTGATCGGTATTGAGGATATCCTCAACTACCAAAGGATGCAATTCGTAATCTCTAGTGAGCTTCTCCAGTAATTCATGCTGCGCCAGGCCGTCGATATTTATCCAGGTTACCGTAGGCGCATCCTTGAATATGCAGCATTCATCTATATTTTTGATTTCTTTTTCGTGGAATTCTTTTTCATTATAATCGATTATAGTTACCTTGCTCTCCTTGGCGCTGATACCGGAAGAGGCGGCGATCTTAGGCGCTACTCCTAATCTTCTGCGTCTTCTTTTTATC
>JAHIZC010000091.1 GCA_018814745.1 Candidatus Omnitrophota bacterium | reverse complement strand
CCTGTCTCTATCTTAAGATTTAAGTTATCTATAACCTTATGGCTATCAAAAGATTTATTTATCCCTATTATGTCTATCATAAGTGAAAACATAACTTATGCAGCACAAGCGCTCATAAGTTATCCGTTTGAACTTACCCCGCTCTTTTGGTCAAATCGAACATGAATTTTCTACTTGCCAAAAGGGCGGGGTTAAATTCGTCCCGTCTTTGGCGGGACTCATTTACGGAAATATAAAATAAAATATCGAGGTGAAGAAACAGTCAGCAATAATAATCATCATAAATGTCATAACTACTGTACGCGTAGTAGCTCTTCCTACCCCCTCTGCTCCACCCTCTACATTAAACGCCTCAAAACAACTGATAATTGCAATAATCATAGCGAAAGAGATCGTCTTTAACAGCCCGGTAAATAGGTCTTTATAGAGTAGAGAATCAAAGGTGATCTGCAGATACATACTAGATGAGATCCCTAATTTATATACACAGATTAAGTAGCTGCCGAATATCCCCAAGGCATTAGCATAAAGGGTCAATATCGGTAAGACCAACATCAGTGCTAAGAAGCGCGGGACAACCAGATATTTTATCGGGCTCACCGCCAGGGTCTCCAGGGCATCTATTTGCTCAGTAACCTGCATCGAACCCAGCTCAGCAGTAATTGAGGCACCTACTCTACCGGCAACTACCAATGCGGTAATCACCGGGGCTAACTCCCTGACTAAAGCCAGCGCAACTAAACTGGCGATATACATCTCAGAACCCATACGCTGCATAAAATACGCTGTCTGAAGTGCAAAAATAAAACCGATAAATAAAGCAACGCAGGAAACAATCGGGAAACTATCGAAACCGGCTTTCTTCGCCTGCTCCATTATACGGTCCTTCTGAAAAGGAGGCCGGAATGTATAATAAATTGTCTGGAAGAATAAATTCGCCAGGCCTCCCAGAAAATACATCGCAGCAAATACCCGATGGCCTAAAGTTACGAAAAATTGGCTGATCATTATTGAAATATCAACTCCTGATTCTTACGTGAGACCTTCACCTTAGAACCTTCTTTAAACTTCTTGGAGATTATCTCTGAAGCTAGGGGATCCTCCAGGAATCTCTGTATCGTCCGCTTTAATGGCCTTGCACCGAACACAGGATCAAAGCCTTTTTCGATCAATAATTCTTTTGCATCCTGAGTAACTTCCAGGATTATACCCTGCTCTTTAAGCCTCTCCTCTACGAAACCTATCTCAATATTCACGATCTTCTGAAGATCTTCCTTTGCCAGTTGACGAAAAACTACAATATCATCTATACGATTTAAGAACTCCGGCTTAAAAGTAAGTTTTACCTGATCAAGTAATTTCTCTTTCATCTCCTGGTAGCCGACTTCTTCATTCTGGGCCTTAAAACCGAGTGAACTGGTCTTGCGGATCAACTCCGCTCCCACATTAGATGTCATGATCACTATCGTATTCCTGAAATCTACTTTCCTGCCGAAACTATCCGTCAATCTGCCATCCTCAAACACCTGAAGTAATAAATTAAATACATCCGGATGCGCCTTCTCGATTTCATCTAAAAGTATCACTGCATACGGCCTTCGTCTTACTCTCTCGGTAAGCTGTCCTCCCTCTTCATAACCCACATATCCCGGAGGTGCACCGATAAGACGTGAGACATTAAACTTCTCCATATATTCGGACATATCCAATTGCAGCAGTGCTTCCTCGTTGCCGAACATAAAGTCAGCTAATGCCCTGGCGAGCAGTGATTTTCCTACGCCTGTAGGGCCCAGAAAGATAAACGACCCGATAGGCCTTTTAGGATCTTTTATGCCTGCTCGCGAGCGCCTGACTGCCTGGGCAATTGCCTTTATTGCTTCCTCCTGTCCTACTACGTGTTTTTGTAATTCCTCTTCTATCTTAAGAAGTTTTTCACTCTCTTTTTGTTCCAATCTAAATATCGGTATACCCGTCCATTGCGAAACTATCTTAGCGATATCCTCTTCGTTCACTTCCGGACGCATCTTATCTTTTGCCTGGGACCACTCCGCGTTCAATTTCTCTAATTCTCCCCGCGTCAATCTCTCCTGATCTCTTAATGAAGCGGCTTTCTCAAAGTTTTGACTCTTGATATAATCCTCTTTTTCCTTGCGTAGTGACTCTACCTTCTCTTCTAATTTTTTTATATCAGGCGGCACTACCAGGACATTAAGCCTAGCCCGGGAACCCGTCTCATCAATCAGGTCAATCGCCTTATCAGGTAAAAACCTGCCCGAGATATACCTATCAGATAACTTAGCTGCTGCCTCTAATGCATCATCGCGGAAAGTGACCCGGTGATGCGCTTCATACCTATCTCTTAATCCCTTTAATATCTCAACAGTCTGAGGTACCGTAGGAGGTTCGACCATAATCGTCTGAAACCTTCTCTCTAAAGCAGCATCTTTCTCAATGTACTTCCTGTACTCATCTATAGTTGTTGCACCTATACACTGCATCTCACCGCGGGAAAGAGAAGGTTTTAAAATATTCGAAGCATCAATAGCACCCTCTGCAGCTCCCGCGCCTACTAGGGTATGCAGCTCATCAATAAATATGATTACGTCCTGAGAGCGTTTTATCTCCTCCATCACCGCTTTAATCCTCTCCTCAAACTGTCCGCGGTATTTAGTTCCGGCAACCATCAAGGCCAGATCCAAGATAACCATGCGTTTGTTACGCAGCACTTCCGGGACATTATCGGCGACGATTGCCTGAGCCAGGCCTTCGACTATTGCCGTCTTGCCTACACCTGCTTCTCCCAAGAGAACCGGATTATTCTTAGTCCGTCTGCTTAAGATCTGAATTACTCTCTCTATCTCCTGATGCCGGTTGATTACCGGATCAAGTTTATTCTCTTTGGCTAAAGTAGTGAGATCGCGGCCAAAGGCATCCAGGGCCGGAGTTTTACTCTTTACCTGTTGAGCAGCACCACCCTTGCCAATATCGGGAAGCGCAGAACCCAGGAGTTCCATTACTTCATTTCTGACTTTATTTAAATCCAATCCCAGATTCAATAAGACCTGCGAAGCAATACCTTCTCCTTCGCGGATCAAACCAAGCAATAAGTGTTCTGTGCCGATATAATTATGCCCTAAAGAACGCGCTTCCTCCGCTGATAACTCCAAGGCCTTCTTTGCCCGAGGTGTGAAAGGAATATCTCCAATGATCTGAGTGCTTGGCCCGGGTTGGACTAATTTTTCGATCTCTAAACGGATATTTTCTAAAGAAACTCCCATCTTCTGTAATACAGCAGCAGCCACGCCTTCCCCTTCACGAACCAAACCCAATAATATATGTTCTGTGCCGATATAATCATGATTAAAACGCCTTGCCTCTTCTTTTGCTAAAATAATTACTTTCCTTGCCCTCTCGGTAAATCGATTAAACATGATAACCTCTCAATTTTCCCGCTGAATTTTTAATCTGAAAATTGACCCCGAGCCTTCGTCAGCGTCTTGTCTTAGGCGAGGGGCTATATTTTTAGCTTGCTCCTGATTAATTCCGCTCGTTTCGAATCTCTTTCATTAGACGAAAGCTTCTTGTTCTCTATTTTTTGTAAGTGCGCAGGCTGGGTAATGATGAACAATTCATTTATTGTCTGCCGGTTAATATCTTTAACCATCTCCAGGTCAACCCCCAGCCTTACCATCGATAGCAATTCAGTTGTTTCCTGGCTGGTGATAATACGTGCGCTTTTTAATATGCCTAGGCTCCGATAAACCCTATCCTCGAGTAACGATTTATTTCTCGAGAGCATTAACTCTCTTGCCTGTTTCTCCTGTTCGATTATCTGCCTGATCAGGCCGTTGATATTATTGACTATCTCATCTTCGCTAAGCCCCAAAGATACCTGATTTGAGATCTGGAAAAAATTTCCCGTTGCCTGAGTCCCTTCACCGTATAAACCGCGGGTGGTAAAACTCAGTTTAGAGATCGCCGCTAATACCCGGTCAATTGAACGCGTCATCACTAAAGCCGGTAGATGCAACATTACTGAACCGCGCATAGCTGTGCCTGCGTTAGTCGGACAAGCGGTAAGATAACCCCAATCGCTAGAATAGGCAATTGATAACTCCTTTGCCAGGCATTCATCAATCCGGTTGATAATATTCCAGGCCTCGAAGAGATTAAATCCTGACTGCATCACCTGAATCCGCATATGGTCCTCTTCATTGATCATAATCGCCACTATCTCTTCTTCCTCTATGGCAACTGCCTTGTAATCCGTCTTTTGGGTGTGTTCAAATGACATCAGGTGCCTCTCCACTAATAGCTGCTTATCTATACTATTTATCTCCGCCAATTTAAACACAGTCGCTTTCTTCAAATAATCAACCTTATTGAAAGATTCTTCAATTGCCTGCAAAGCTTCTCCACTTTGTTTCTTATTCGCCCAGTGCGGGAAAGGAAGTTTATTCAGGTTTCTCGCCAAACGTATACGGGTAGAAATCACAATATCCGAATTAGGGCCTGTACCCTTTAACCATTCACTGGTATGCTTTAGGAGATCATCGAGTTTCATCTTTGGCCACTTTCTGATTAATTATTTTTTTATCTCAGGCTGTTTTCTCTCTATCTCCTTTATCTGATCACGGATCTTCGCAGCCTCTTCAAAAGCCTCTGTTTCGATTGCTTTCTGTAGTTTATTGCGTAACTCTTGTAAATCCGGTTGTTTCTTCTTGAAAGCCCTGCCTGTCGCTTTAACAGCCGGGGCTTTGCCGATATGCTGAGATGAACCGTGAATTCTCTTTAATAGAGGGGCGAGATACTTCTTAAAAGCGCCGTAGCATTCGCCGCAACCCAATCTACCGATCTTTTTAAAATCTGTGTAAGTCAGGCCGCAATTCGGGCACTTAGGGACTATGCTCTCTGCCTCTTTAGCAACTTTATCAAAGTCAACCATTCCGGCTAAAAGGTCACTTAAACCAAACTTCTGCTCCATCTGGGCACTCTTCTGACGCGCGCACTCTTCGCAGAGATGCAACTCATTCATCTGATTATCGATGATCTCCGTCAAATGAACAGTCGCCGGATTTTTTGCACAGATGTTACATAACATTCTATATTCCTCCTAATTAATACCTGGTTCCCTCTTTTTTAGTAAGCTCTTTGAACTTCCTCATCAGATTTAAAGTAACTTTGCCGGGTTTTCCTGTACCGATTACACGGTGGTCAACGTTCACTACTGGCACAATCTCTGCTGCCGTGCCGGTTAAGAAACATTCATCAGAGATATAGACCTCATGGCGGGTAATCACATGTTCATGCGTCTGAATCTTATCACGGCGTGAGATCTCTAAAACCGCATCGCGGGTAATTCCCCTTAAAGTTCCCATGCACTGCGGCGGAGTATAAAGATGATTGTTTTTAACGATAAAGATATTGTCTCCGGTACACTCTGCCACATATCCTAAAGAATCCAACATGATCGCTTCATCATAGCCGGCATTCACCGCTTCAATCTTAGCCAGGATGTTATTCAGGTAGTTCAAGGATTTAATCTGAGGATTGACTGCCTCAGGAAGATTCCGCACTGTCGGAACGGTAAGGATCTTTAAACCTTCCTTATAGAATTTCTCCGGATACAATGCAATCTTATCAACAATAATTATAACCGCCCCATGGCCCTTACATTTGCGCGGATCAAGCCCCAAATCACCCTCCCCGCGGGTAACCACTAATCTGATGTAGCCATTGGTAAGCTTATTCTCCTTCAGCGTTGCAATCACGGCTTTGCTCATCTGCTCTTTGTTCATCGGAATCTCAAGCATAATACTGTGAGCAGATTCATACAACCTGTCAATATGCTCTTTTAATTTAAAGACTAAGCGGCTATAAGAACGGATCCCTTCAAACACGCCGTCTCCATAAAGAAGGCCGTGGTCAAACACCGAAATCTTTGCTTCTTTTTTATCGTAAAACTTTCCGTTAATATAGACCTTCATTCATACCTCCTTAATTTACCAACTTACCGTCACTTAAATGATAAATCCTATCTGCTGCTTTAGCTAATTCCAAATTGTGCGTAACTAAAACTACGGTCATTTTATCCTGGGTATTGGCCTTTTTGATTAAACCAATTATATCATTACCCGCCTTAGAATCAAGGTTTCCTGTAGGCTCATCGCATAAGAGTAAATTAGGCTTATTGATCAGTCCACGCACAATTGCAGCCCTCTGCCTCTCTCCGCCTGATAACTGACTGGGAAAATGATCCACTCTCTCTGCTAACCCTACCTGCTCTAATAGTTTAATAGCATTATTAGGTCTTAGGTTCTGGGTTTTAGGTTCTAGGTTAATTAAAGCTGGCATAAGTACGTTTTCCAATACCGTAAACTCGGATAATAGATGGTAAAACTGAAAAACAAATCCAATTCGCTGATTTCTTAATCTAGAGATCGCTGAATCTCCCAGGCTATATATATCCGCTCCCTGAAAGATCACTTGGCCTTGCGAGGGAGAATCTAATCCGCCTAATATATGCAACAAGGTAGATTTGCCCGCACCGGAAGGCCCGACTATAGCAACAAACTCACCCTTCTTAATATTAAGATCTACCCCTTTAAGTACAGTAAGGGACTTTTTACCGTTTTTGAAAATCTTATGTATATTATTAACTTCTAACATTTACTCCGGGGACTCTTCCGGGGACGGTTCTATTTTCTACAGTTAAAATTAGTCGGAAAATAGAACCGTCCCCAAGTTTTTATTCGTACCTTAAAGACTCTACTGGTTTTAATTGCGCGGCTTTAGCTGCCGGATAAATAGTTGAGATTAAGACAATAAACATCGCAGCTAATATAATCAAGATAATATCCGGCCAAAGCTGAATTGATACTGGAAGCCGGTCAATATAATATATATCCTGAGGTAACTTAATAAACTGATACTTCTTTAATAGAGCGCAGAGTATAAGGCCGCCGAGCACACCTAAAAAAGTTCCTATTGATCCTATGAGCAGCCCCTGCAAAGTAAAAATCTTCCTGATGCTAGCTGAAGTCATACCTATAGTCTTTAATATTCCGATATCCTTAGTCTTCTCAACTACCATCACTACCAGAGTACTGACAATATTAAATGAAGCCACCAGGATCACCAAGGTCAAGATGATAAACATCGCCAGCTTCTCAAGCTTTAAGGCAGCGAAGAAATTCTGATTCGCCTCCATCCAGGTTTTAAGTACATAATTAAAACTTAAAGCCGAGGATAATTCTGCTTTTACTTTATCAGCAAGATAAAGATTATCCAACTTTACCGCAATTGCACTTATCCGATCCCCCAGGCCGAGAATCTGTTGAGCTGATTTTAAATGCGTAAACACCAGATTCATATCGTAATCATACATCCCGGAATTAAATATTCCGGCAACTCTCATCTTATGCAGCTTGCCCTGAGGAGAATAAATCTGAACTTGCGAATCCAGACCCCTGCCTAAATACTGAGCCAACTCCTTACCGATTACTATCCCGTCTGCTCCTAAATTATCTATAGCTCCGGCAACCAGGTATTGTCTTATCTTGGTAACCTCTTGCTCAGGATCAATACCTCTTAAGCCAACGGCAAAATATTTCTTCTCCTCTTTAGCTAAAACCTGGCCCTGGATATAAGGGCTCATTCCCTTTACATGAGGATGAGATGAAATCTTATCTACGATACCGGCATATTCGCTGCTATCTATCCCATCGTATCCTACTATGGTTATATGCGAATAATTGCCGATGATCTTATCGCGCAGGTCTTTATCAAAACCGGTCATCACTGCAATAACAATAATCAGTGCCATTACTCCTATAGCTACGCCTAAAATAGAAGTCAGGCTGATTAAAGAGATAAATTTCTCTTTTCTCTTTGTGAGTAAATACCTCCAACTAATAAATAACTCAGTCTTCATGGGGTATGAAGGGACCCATCCCCAGCAAGGGGACTGTCCCTATTTTCCTACTCTTAATAATGGAAATAAGATCACGTCTCTAATCGAGGCTTGATCCGTCAAAAGCATGACCAATCTATCGATACCTATGCCTAATCCGCCGGTAGGCGGCATTCCATGCTCTAAAGCCAAGAGATAATCCTCATCAACATCCTTCTTCTCATCCTTCTCTAATTCCTTTATCTCCTCTTTAAATCGCTTCCTCTGCTCGATCGGATCGTTCAACTCCGAATAGGCATTGGCTACTTCCATGCCTGCGACATACAACTCAAATCTCTCCGAAAGCAAAGGATTATCCTTCTTACTCTGAGCCAGAGGGCATAGATTAGTAAAATAGTCTGTAACAAAAGTCGGGCTAGCGCTCATATCCTGCTCTAATATATCTTCAATTATCTTATTGATCTGTGAACGGGTTAAGCGATTCTTATCTTTAGCAAATCCCTTCTGCTGTAATTTTTCTATCATTACTGAAGTTTCATCCTGCGGCTCAATATCAAATCTCTGCTTAACCATCTCATAAAAAGAGCGCTTCTGCCAGGGTGGAGTTAAATCCACTGTCTTACCCTGATAAGTAATCTTTGTATCTCCTCTAACTTCCTTAGCTACGCAAGCAATTAAATCCTGCGTCAGCTGCATCATCTCTTCGTAATTAGCATAAGCCTGGTAAACCTCAAGCATGGTAAATTCCGGGTTATGCCTAGTTGATACGCCTTCGTTACGGAAACTGCGGTTTATCTCGTAAATACGGTCCAATCCTCCAACGATAAGGCGCTTCGGGTATAATTCCGGCGCAATCCTTAAAAATAACTCTTGATTATATTCGTTGTGATGGGTCTTAAACGGCCGGCCTGCTGCTCCTCCGGCGATAGAATGCATCATCGGAGTTTCGACTTCTAAGAATCCTTTATCATCTAAGAATTTTCTGATCGCCTGGATAATCTTTGAGCGGGCAAGAAATACTTTTTTTACTTCTTCGTTAGCGACTAAATCCAGATAGCGCTGGCGGTAACGCAATTCTATATCCTTTAACCCATGCCACTTCTCAGGCAAAGGCCTTAGCGCCTTAGATAACAAAACAAACTCTTCTACTTTTACCGTGGACTCACCGCTGTGGGTCTTAAAAAGCTCACCCTTAACAGAGAGGAAATCAGCTATATCTATGTCTTCCTTTAAGAGCTCGAATTTATCCTTACCGATAACATCGGCCTTAATATAGAGTTGTATCTTTCCGGTTCTATCCTTAAGATCGAGAAATTCTACCTTTCCGTGCAGGCGCTTAGCCGTAATCCTGCCGGCAAAGGATACTTTTTTACCCTCCTCGAAGTTAGCTAAAGACTCTCCGATATCAGTTCGGGAGGCAAAAATAGCCCCCGGAAGAGACACTCCTCTGGCCTTAAGAGCCTCTAATTTAGCCCTTCTCTGTTGTATAATCTCATTCATCTCCATAGATTATAAATTATATAGTATATTGAGGGGGATGTCAATGGATTCGACAGTACTTGAAAAACTAGACCTTATACTCAGAGAGCTTCTTTAT
>JAHIZC010000090.1 GCA_018814745.1 Candidatus Omnitrophota bacterium | reverse complement strand
GGAGCGCACATTAGGATTTTTTCGGCAAATGTGTGCAAGCCTGCCTGCCGGCAGGCAGGGGATTACGGCGAACGGAGGATGCCTATACTGTAAATCTCTCCGGGAGAGAGCCGTAAACCGCAGCACACGGCGAAAAAAGACAGTGCGCGGAAGCAAAGCCGAAAAGACCCTTTAGGGGAGAGGATTCTTTTTTGAACTCCTTTCTATTGACTTAGGGGTTATTTGTGATAGAATTCTAACTTACCAATTAGGAGGAGATGATGGCTAAGATTAAGAAAGTTGTTGCAAGACAGATACTGGATTCCCGCGGCAATCCAACGGTAGAGGTGGATTGCATTTTAGATAACGGAATTCTAGGCAGAGCAGCAGTTCCTTCCGGAGCCTCAACCGGTGAAAAGGAAGCCCTGGAATTAAGAGACGGGGATAAGAGTAAATATTTAGGTAGGGGAGTATTAAAGGCAGTTGAGAACATTAACACTAGAATTACTTTGAAGATAGAAGGTGCTGAGGCGGATTTCCAGAAGCTTGACGCACTTATGATTAAACTTGACGGAACTGAAAACAAATCCAATCTAGGGGCTAATGCTATTCTGGGAGTATCTTTGGCAGTAGCTAGAGCAGCTGCTTTATCCGTATCCCAGCCTTTATATAAGTTGTTGGGCGGTAAAGATGCTAACTTATTGCCCGTGCCGCTGATGAATATTTTGAATGGCGGCCTGCACGCTGATAACAACCTGGATATTCAGGAGTTTATGATTATGCCGGTGGGTGCGCCTAGTTTTAGCGAGGCCTTAAGGTCTGCTACCGAGGTTTTTCATAATCTAAAATCACTCTTAAAGTCAAAAAAACTTTCTACCTCAGTAGGGGATGAGGGAGGATTTGCTCCCAACTTGACTTCTAATCAGGAAGCATTAGATCTGATATTGCAGGCGATCGAGAAGGCCGGATATAAGCCGGGAAAGGATATCTATTTAGCCTTAGACTGCGCTGCCAGTTCTTTCTCTACAGATGGCGGATATAATTTTGACGGTTCTAAGAAGAGTTCTATTGATCTAATAGAGGTTTATGATCAATGGTTAGCTAAATATCCTATCCTGAGCATTGAGGATGGGCTCTCTGAGCATGACTGGTCAGGATGGCAGGCGCTAACTAAGAAATTAGGTTCTAAAGTGCAGTTAGTCGGCGACGATATATTCGTGACTAACCCCAAGATATTCAAGAAAGGTATTGAAGAAAAGATAGGTAATGCTATACTAATTAAAGTAAATCAAATCGGCTCACTTTCAGAGACGCTCGAGACTATCGAGATCGCCAAGATTAATAACTATAAATCGATTATCTCGCACCGCTCCGGTGAGACGGAAGATACAACCATCGCCCATCTGGCAGTAGCCAGCGGCTGCGGCCAGATCAAGACCGGTTCGCTCTCACGCACTGACAGGGTTTGTAAGTACAACGAGTTATTGAGAATTGAAGAAGAGCTAGGTGGAAAGGCAGTATACGCCGGTACGCTCTGGAAATAGATAATGGTATCAGTATTAAGAAAGGGATTCTGGCTCTTTGGCATCACAATAGTTTTATTGATTATATTTCTACCCGGTTATACAAAGTTGCAGGAGTTAAGAGACAGAAACAGTGATTTAGAAGTAAAGATAGGGCAGTTAGCAAAAGAGAATTCGCTCTTACAAAAAGAACTGGAGAGAATAAAAAACGATCCGGTTTATCAGGAGAAGATTGCCAGGGAGAAGATGGGGGTTGTACGTAAAGGCGAAATCCCTATCAAGATAATTCCAGAATAGTAGTTTTAAGTGATAAGTCGTAAGTAGTAAGAGAAGCGTGCGTAGATAAGAAGATTAGTATTAGATGAAGCAACAACCGTTCTTTGTTTATTATAGGCAAGAATCAGCTGTAGCGAAGCGACATTCGCGGGGTGGAGCAGTCCGGTAGCTCGTTAGGCTCAATGGACACAAAACTCAAAGCGGACATTGCGGAATCTGCAGTCATAACGCAATTGTTAAAAAAGGGTTTTAGAGTGTTGAAACCTATAGGGGATCGTTTACCCTATGATTTAGCAATTGACCGAAACGGTAAACTCTTACGTATACAGGTAAAGAGTGCTTGG
>JAHIZC010000089.1 GCA_018814745.1 Candidatus Omnitrophota bacterium | reverse complement strand
TACCTCTAACTCAAGATAGACTCTGCAGCCTGCACTACATCTTTAACCTCTATTGCCTTCAGACACTTAAATTCTTCTACGCAGTGATGCGCCAGGCATTTAATACAACCAACCTCTTTATGCAAAATTTTATCTCTCCTACCCAAAGGTCCCCAGCGCCGCGGGCTAAGCCCCTGCTGATTCCTGCCAAAGATAGAGACTACCGGAACCCCAAGCGCAGTGGCAATATGTACAGGGCCGGAATCATTAGAAATAAACAAATCACATCTTTTTATTATACTCGCTAATTGACTAATCGAAGTCTTGCCTGCTAGATTGACTACCGGATGGTCTATCCCTCTAGCCACCTTATCTGCTAATCTAATTTCTCTGGGGCCAGAGATGACTATAACTCTAAACCCATATTTCTCTATCAGCCTGTTTGCTGATTCCGCGAACCTTTGATCAGGCCAGATTTTAGAAGGACAACTTGCGCCCGGATTGATCGCTAATAATCTATCACTCTTCTTAATACCCTCATCTTCCAACAGTTCATCCGCCCACTCCTCCGATTCTTCCCTTAACGGCATAAAAAGATTTCTTTCTTGGGTTTCAATATTCAAAGTTCGTAACAAATCAAAGTTATATTCCGACTCGTGCTTCTCTCCTAGCTGCTTATCATATTTTAACCCGCCGGTAAGTAAAAATCCAAGCTTTCGATTATAACCAACCCTGCGCGGAATGCCTGCGAGGAAACTTATCAGATGCATACGGTTAGTAGGATGCAATATTATTGCTAAGTCAAATTTTTTCTTGCTTAGTTTACGGGCAAACCTGTACGACCCTAACCAACTCCTCTGTTTACCGCCTTTATCATAGATTATTACCTGATCAAGATAAGGATTATCCGCCACGATATCTTTAGCATAAGGCCTGACGATCATCGCAATAAAAGCATCCGCATACCTATCTCTGAGTGCCTTGATTACCGGAGTAGACAAAAGCACATCTCCAATCCTGTCTGTACGGGTAATCACGATGCGCTTAAAACCTCCCTGAGAATCAGCACTCACGATATTTTTAATCCTCCCTGGATATTCTTTTATGTTTGCTTCCTTTGATTCTCCTGATTACTGCGTTTACGCTCACCGCTTTCATACAGCGGTTGTCTTTACAGCGTACCTCGTAACAAGGAATAGTACATCCGATATCTTCCTGCAAAATAGTGATGTTATTTAAAGGATACGGGCCGGTTAACTCCGCAGAAGTAGGGCCGAAAATAGCGATAATCTGCTTTGCGCCCACTGCATTAGCAATATGCAAAGGCCCGGTATCTGCGGTGATAAATAAATCAGCCCTCTTACAAAGAGCCCCCAGCTGTTTAAGGTTCAATCTCCCGGAAGCAATAATCGGTTTCTCTTGCATCAGAACCTTTATTTCTCTGGCCAAAACTACATCCTGCAGGCTGCCTGAAATTATCACCTTGGCCCTAGTTTCACTGATTAACCTATCTGCCGATTCTGCCCAATATTCCTTGGGCCAGCGCTTAGGCAACCAGTTTCCTCCCGGATTAATCACCACTAAATAATCATCCTTCTTAACCGACTTCTGTTTCAAGAATTCATTGATAAAATTAGAGTCTTCTTCTTTGATAAAAAACTCTGTGTATCTATCCTCGACTCTTAAGCCTGCATTTTCAATAATATCTAAATAGTAATCAATTCGATGTAAATTATCGCGCTTCAAACGCTTGACCTTCTTGGTCAGGAGAAAGCCGCGTTTTCTTGTATAATAGCCTATCCGCTGAGGTATGCCCGCTAACCAACAGATCAATGTACGCGTCATTGAACGGTGTAATAAAAATACGGCATCAAACTTCCTATTCCTGAGCTGTCTGATAAAACCTAATTTGCGCAAGATTCCACGGTGACGGTCATCCTGATCAAAAATAATGATATCATCCAAATAAGGATTATCTTTTAATATCGCATAACAGCGGCTGGGAACTATGCAGGCAATGTGGCTATAGGGAAAATTACGCCTGATATTCCTTATTGTGGCAGTAGAAAACAATACATCGCCCAGCCAATTAACGTCAAAAATTAATATTCTCTTACTAAGCTCTACCATCACTTATGCCTATTCTCCCTGATAAAATTATAAAATCCGCTGGACTCAAGCCAAAAAACAAACAGGTTATCGGAACTATCAGAAATCCTAAGCCTCTTTAAAGCAAAGAGATCATCATTGGGAATTCTTTTACCGGGATTCGTAGCAACCGCCAGGCCGTACCCGGCATCGATTACTAACTGCCGGATCTTATCGTTGAATCGTCCCTCAGGATAACTAAAGAGGTTTACTTCCCTGCCTAAGCGGCCTTCTAATGCCCTCTTCGATCCGAATATCTCATTCCTCAATTCCTCTTCGCTTTCCATATTTACTAAGGGTTCAGGGCCTAAACAGTGGCTTCCTACGGTGATTATTCCCGAATCCTGCATGATCTTTACCTGCTCCCAATTCAACTTATCCCCCTGCGGCCTTCCTACTTCATTGACAATCAAAAATACAGTAGCGGGTATATTATATTTTTTAAAAACCGGGAAGGCATATAGGTAATTATCCTTATCCCCATCATCAAGAGTTACAGCGACAGTCCGGGGAGGTATTTTTTTCTTATCCTTAATCAGGCTGATTAAGTCCCCAAGAGGAATTATATTATAATTGCATCTCCTCAAGAAACTCATCTGGCGTTCAAAAGACGCTGTACTTACGGCTAATCTACCTCTCGGTAGCGCACCGGGATTTACATGATGGTACATCAGTATAGGCACAGTATAATTCCGATAAAATATAAAAACTGTTGCCAAGAAAAACAGTACAGAGAAGATGCTCAATCCTAATCCAAATCTTCTTAGTTTAGACATTCCGAATATACCTCCTCTGTCAATTCCACCATCTTCTCCTGTGAAAAGTTCTTCCGGACAAAATCACAGCCGGCAATACCAAAAGACTGAGCCATTGAAAAGTTAGTGAGCAACTCTAATAAGGCCTTAGCTAACTGATCAACATTAGCGGGTTCAACTAATAAACCGTTTACCCGGTCTTTTATTAAACTGGTGATTCCGCCTACACCGGAAGCAACGACTGCAAGGCCTGAAGCCATAGCTTCCATGATCGATAACCCTAAACCCTCCTTTAATGAAGGCATGGCAAATACATCTATGACCGAAAACGCATCCCTTGTATCAGAGAGCCTAGGAATAAACTTTACGCTTTTATCAACACCCAGGGTTCTGCTTAAATCTACTAATTTCTTATACATCCTGCCTTCTCCGACGATCAATAATTGAGCATCCGCTATCCTCTCTAAAACCGGCTTCATCGCCTTGATCAAATATGCATGTCCCTTAACATCAGCGAGCCTTGCCACTATCCCCACTACCGGGCCCTGATTTAAACCAAATTTGCTTTTCCTCTGTTCTCTCTCCTCCCTGCCTGCCGGCAGGCAGGTGTTCTTCTCTCCTCTGAATTTCTCTACGTCAATACCATTATTTATCACAACTATATCCCTATCATCGACCTTAAAATCTTTTACTAAATGATCTCTCACTGATTCGCTTATTGCAATCACCTTCTGCCCCCAGCAAGGAAAGAGCCTGCGCGAAAACCTTACTTTAAAAAACCCGTGACAGGTAGAAATATGGGCAAGACCACAAAACTTATGCAGCAAGGCCCCCAATACCTGTGTCGTGCGTGTTTGTGAATGAACCAAATCAATTTTCTCTCTTCTAGCTATACTTTTTAATTTTAAGGCACTTGCTATAATCTTAGGGCTTATTTCATTTTTTGTCCTGATCGGTATGGGAATGAAGTTGACACCGGCTTTGTTGAACTTAGGAAGCAGCTCTCCAGTACTAGAAGCAACGTATAGATTATGCCCTCTCTTTATAAGCCCGCTTGATAACGTCAGGAGATAACTAGTTATCCCCCCTACATTAAGATGATTGCTAAGATAAAGAATGTTCATCGTTTATTCTTTTCTAGAATCTAAGAGAGCTTCAACTGTGGCTAAAACCTCTGTCGGGTTTATCAGCTCCATACATTTCCTCTCCCTGCATTTTGATTTGTAACAAGGCCTGCAGGGCCAGTCTTTTTTAATTACTACAAAATTCTTTGCCGGGGGTAGATGCCGGTTCGGATCAGTCGGCCCGAAAAGAGCGACAAACGGCGTATTCATTGCTGCTGCGATATGTAAGGGTGATGAATCAACGCAGACGAACACTGCACATCTTTTTATTAAACTCGCCAACTGATTAACCGTCGTCTTTCCGCAGGCATTGATTATATTCGCATCCTTAGCCATATTTGCGATGGTCTTAGCAAGCTCGAGATCTTTCTCTGTTCCTGTAATAACCACGCGTATCTGCTTGCGTCCTAATTCTTCACATAATTTAGCCATATGGGTAACCGGCCAGCTTTTCGTCAACCACCTCTCGCTTGCGCTTACGCTGATGCCGACGATTTTCTGATTAACGCTTATCCACTGCGAAGTCAACAACTCATCAATATAGCAGGCGTCTTCTGGGCTTGGCCAAAGCTCTAATTGAGAATTCACTAAATCTATACCCAACATTTCAAGAATCCTGAACTGATGTTTAACCGGAGCGATAGAAAGTTGATCATCCGGGATGCGGCAATTCAGTAAAAATGAAAACTTTTTGTTATCATACCCATAACGCTTCAGGCTTAAAGTAAGAAAAGATAAAATATGCGATTTACGGTTATTTTGCAGGTCAATCGCAATATCGAAATTCTTACTTCTTAAACGGCGAGCCAGATCAATGAATCCTCTAAGTCCGGCTTCTTTATTCTTAAAATCGGCAACTAATAATTCATCTATATAAGGACACCTCAACAACGCCTCTTTTGATTCCTCCCCTACGAGAAAACTGATTTTATAGTTAGGCGGGAACTTCTCTCTGATCGCTCTCAGTGCTGCCGTAGATAAGATAATGTCCCCTAATGAACTGAGCTTAATAATTAAGATCCTGAAGTTACTCAGTGCTTCTTCATAAAGATTAAGCGTATTCTTAATCATCAAATCTAAATTATATTTCCGTTTTACATTTCTATATGCATTCTCTACCAGGCGTGCTGACAGCTTCGTATCCCTGTATAATCTGATCACTGCCTCAGCCATACTCGCTGGATCAGCCGGAGGGATAAGCAAGCCGGTTTTCCCGTTCTCTACCACATCGACCACTCCTCCCACCTCCGTAGCTACCACAGGAACTCCACTAGCCTGCGCCTCCACAATTACCCTGCCGAATGCCTCGTGAGTGGTAGTAGCAAGAACCAAAAGGTCAAGTTGAGATAGAACTTTGGGGATATCTTTCTTGGTTCCTAAAAATTCCGTGCAATGCCAGAGGCCCAGTCTCTTTACCATAACCTGTATTTGCTCCTTATAGGATTCTCTGGAGGCAGGAGCATCCCCAACTATCCAGATTTTAAGATGGGGGATACTCCTTGCTACGCGCGCCATTGCCTGGACAAAATGTAGGTGCCCTTTTATCGGGCTAAACCTTCCGACAATACCCACCACAAAATCATTCTTTACCTTTCTTTCAAACTTCCTGAATGTGAATTTATTCAAGTCAACGCCACGCGGCACCATTACTACTCTTTCGCGCGAGACTCCAAAATCCTCGATCATATGCCTAGCAATCGCGTTACTCACTACAACCACTCTCTTACCCCAACCCATCGGCCGGCTAAAATAATGTTTTCTATAATAACCATGAGCCGTAGTTATAAATACTCTATTAGTGCGACGGGCTGCGAAATAAGCGATCCATGCAGGCACTCGAGAACGCGCATGTACGATATCTATCTCCTCTGCCCTGATTATTTCGGCAACTTGAGGAATCATCTTCAAAATACTGGATAAAGATTTCTTATGCACAGGAAGTCGATAGTGTATTGCTCCCGCTGATTCTAAATCACCGACTAATTCTCCGCCACCTGAAACCACTACCGCTTTATGACCCAGTTTAACCAAAGCCTTTGCCAGGTCAAGCGTTCCCGTCTCAACACCGCCGACATGCATTTCCGGTAAGATTTGTAATATGTTCACCTCGTTAGAAACCTCCCTTTGCCCCGTTATAATATGTTTCTAACGGGTTCATTAGAGTATCTTTTTAATCGCCTGTATAATTAAAGCATTGTCATCTAAAGCATGTACTGCCTTTTTATTCAGCCAGAGATCTTCTATCTTCTCAGCCAGCTTAGATGGTTCGCTCAAATGTATGTATTTCCGTTTGACAAAATTATCAATGAACTTCTGATGTTTAATCCCCAAGCCCTTCGCGCTAAAAACAAAAACATGCCGCTTACTGGTTACTGCCTCTGAGATCATCGATATACTCTCCGGAGAAATAATGACGATCTCACTCAAACCCAGTATACCTCCCACTGTTTCCGGGATATTCCTTTCATTAGCAATAATCAATAGTTTACAGTGATCATAATCTTTAAATTCTTGTTTTATCATATTCTCGATTTTTCTTGATGTACGCCGGGAAGTAGTAATTAAAATATCGTCTTTAAATTTTCCCGACACAGTCTTTATCTCTTTTATCACCGTACGTATTGTATCTTCTTGTAATCTGAAGTTTTTTGCATCCCCTCCAATTAATAATCCTATAGATAAAGCTGAGAGCTGAGAGCTCCTGCCTGCCGGCCAGGCAGGGAGAGCTGAAAGCTGCCTTAACCTTTGAGATTGCTCTTTTAAATAATCGTCATCTATTAAATTAGGCGCCCCCTCGGTTATGACAACATTCTTCCTCTTTAGCGGGTTATCGTGTCTGGGTATTACTACCAGATCGAATCTCCCCACACCTAATATAGAAGGCCGCATTATGACTATAGATCTGGCCAGATTCTGGCGTGCCAGCAGATAATTAAGGCCTGCAAGATTAGAGCCGCAGGAGATTACTACATCCGGGTTACAACTAATTAGAAACTTATATGCTTCCTTATTTAAAGCCTTACTTACGCACCAAAGACAACCCTGACAGCCAAATTTACCGGAGAAAAAACTGTTGAATATCAATGATACTCTCGAGAGCCTGCTTTTGAATTTAACTTCCTTGCTTTCTATCTTTGTATCAAAACCCTGTTCTTTATAATGACTACTCACCATCCTAGCTACGGCTTGTGCCTGCCTGACGTGCCCGGCTTTGTCATCTGTTAAGAGAAGGATATTTTTCTGATCGCTGTGTTTGTAGATCTTATTACTCCAGAGATACTCCTGCGGATATTTGGCGATATATTTTTCGAATACCATAATCAATCTCTGGAGATTTTCACGCAAATCTTTTTCTTGATCGCCGGTCTTTTTGATTTCAAAGGGGGGTTCGACGAAAATCTTAATCTTAGCCCCTTTGACACGCGTAAAAAAACAGGGCACTAAAGCTACGCCGTATTTTAAAGCTATCCGCACAGCTCCGGTACTCATCGAAGCATTCCTACCAAAAAATTTGACCAAAGCTCCTTTTTTACCGCCCTGATCTACGGTCATACCGATAGCTTCATTATTATTAAGCGTCTCTAATAAAAATCTGGTCTGATTTCTTCTCTTAATCAGCCTGCAGCCTTTCTCCAGGCGATAAGAATTCAGGAGTTTGTTTAAACGCGGTAATCGTAACTCGCGGACTAGAACACTGAAAGGAAAACCCAGGTTTGCAGAAATGATGTTAGAGAGCTCCCAGCTGCCCGCATGCACCGAAGCTATAATCACCCCCCTGCCTTTCTTAAAGGCATGAAAGACATTATCCAGGCCTTCGATATTTATATATTCATCCAAAAACTCTTGATTGAATTTTGGGATCAGAAGAATGTCTATTAGATTCTGACCGAAAACGCGGTAGAAGTTACGAGTAATCTTCCTGAGTTGCGCAGGGGCCAATTTATTACCCAAAGCGACTTTAATATTAGAGTAGGCGATAGCTCTATGTTTAAAATCAGCATAGTAGAATATATCCCCCATCCTAGCACCGAGAAAATACCCAAACCTTACCGGAAAGATCCTGATCAGCGGGGCGAGGGTCTTAAAAAACAGATAACTTGAGTAATCGATTATGAAATTCTTCATCCTTGTTAAATTTAAGTTCAATCCTTAAAACCATAATCTCTGCCTGCGGATCGTCAATAGCTAAGTTACCTAACCTGGCCGCATCCTTCTCTGTAGTAATAATCGTATCTATTCTCTTCTCTCGCGAACAAGCAATTACTCCTTGAATATCTTTTTGAGAGTAATTATGGTGGTCGGGGAATCTAATCGATAAGCCGACTTTAATACCCATTGTTTTGACCAATTCTTCAAAGGATCCTGGATCGCCTATGCCGGAGAACAAAACTGCACTCTTTCCCCTAAAGCTCTCTCTATTAATCGATCCTCTATCCCGGCCTAATTGATAGAAACAAACTGCTTGATGTACAGATTCAAAAACCTGCGCTTTAGGATTGAGCGATTTTAATAGATTCTTCAGGCCTTCCGTAGCAGGGTTGAGGTTAGTCTTAGTCAAAACAAAGATATCTGCGCGCTTAAGGGAAGATAAAGGTTCACGCAATATTCCCCGTGGGATCATCTGCCGATTACCAAAAGGATTCGCAGCATCTATTGTCACGATCTCTAAATCTTTACCTACCCTCCACTGCTGAAATCCATCATCCAGAATAAGTGTGTCCGCAGAGTAATCCTTAATTGCTTTTCTTGCCCCTCTGATTCTATCTGCATCCACGATTACCGGCGTACGATCCAATTTTATGCTCAGCATATACGCTTCATCACCCATTGTCTCGTTGCTCGCTGCTCCCTGCCCGTCCGGCAGGCGGGGTTGCTCGTTGCTCGTAATTTTTCTTTTATAGCCTCTGGATAATATCGCTACCTTATGTCCTTTTTGTTTTAAGTACTTAGCAACATACTCAACCAGAGAAGTCTTCCCTGTGCCCCCTAAAGTAATATTGCCTACACTGATCACCCTGACACCTAACCTGGCTGGTTTGAGGCAATAAAAAAAAATTAAGAATCTGATGATTAGGCCGTAGAGAAGCGAGAGTATGAATAAAAAGAGCTTCAAGATACCGGGGATGAATCCCCTTGACCTATCTGTAACCAAATTATAAAGATATTCCTTCATCTTACTCGCCGATTATCTGAACAACGATTTGACGATTCCTCGGACGGTTATCGAACTCCGCCAGGACCACCTGCTGCCAAGTCCCAAGTAAAAGTTTCCCATCTTCAAAAGGAATCGTTAGAGAGGGATTAGTTATTGCGGCTCTCAGGTGGCTGAAGCCGTTGGCATCACCCCAGGTTTGGTCATGGTGGTAATCTTTGCCCCTGGGGATAAGCTTCTCATATAGCTCAGTGATATCCTGGATCATGCCCGGCTCATATTCAAAGGTAGTAATCCCTGCGGTAGACCCGATTACGAAAACCGTAAGATTGCCTCTTTTTAACTTTGAATCCTCAAGCTTCCGTACTAAGCGATCGGTTATATCCACTAAGTCAGGATTACCTTCTGTATTAAGCTTTAAAGTCTGGTTGATTATCTTCATCGGAATTTAGCTGGCCAAAAATAGTATATTATCACAAGAAATAGGTGGTGGCAATAGATTTTATTAGAGAATAAAGCCTTTAAAACACAATGGGATACGGAAATTCTGATGGTTTGAGATTAAATATGATGTCTTAGCTGTTCTGCAGCCAAAGAAGGAAGGTTTCTTTCTACGAAATCTACTATTTTCTGCTGTAGGAAGGTAGAAATATCAAGAAATTCTACCCCTATACCGGGGTAAATCTGACGTTGCACCTGTTTATCGGGAAGCCTGGAAACTTGCGTCTCAACTTCTAGGGTCTCTGCCCTGGATTGATACGGCTACTTATTAAACAAATTTTTTTATATACTCTAAGCTCCTTTTTACCGCACCCTGATTCTTTGAAATGATCTCCTTTGCTCGTCTCGATAAATCAATGCACTGCTCAGGATGATTAAGTAAACCGGCTATCTCCCCCCGAAGCTCTTCCTGATTGTTCACTAAGAGAGCAGCTTGATTATTTAAAAAGAGATCAGCGATATCCCTGAAATTGGACATCTCAGGGCCAAAGAGCACCGGCTTGCCCAAAGCGGCGGGCTCTAAGATATTATGCCCCCCTGCCTTAGTCAAACTTCCTCCTACAAATACAATATCAGCAACACTATAATAATAAACCAATTCTCCGACAGTATCAAGAATAAATACCGCTGTAGTAATACAGCTAGGACATTCCCCCTTTGAGTGAGAAAGTAGTACGCTGCGAAATCCGAAACGTGATACGATTTTCGCTAGATCACTACATCTTTGCGGATGACGGGGAGCGATCAGTAGTTTTAAATTAGGAAAATCAGTTAAAAGCGATTTGTAACAACCTAAAGCAATCTCATCTTCCCCGGGATGAGTTGAACCAAAAACCAGTAATTTATCTTCCGCTCTCAAAGATAAATTCGTACGGTATCTAGCTGCACTAAACCCCTCCTCTTTCAATACCTGAGAATCAAATTTCATATTACCGGTTATCTTAAGCCTATCATTCTTCACCCCTAATCGTTTTAATCTTTGGGCATCACGCTCAGTCTGTACGCAAAAAAGATCCACCTTTGCCAATATCGGCCCAAGCATTGGCTTTGCCAGAGAATACCCCTTAAAGGATTGATCAGATATTCTTCCGTTTACGGTAATCATCGGAATATTTTTTTTCGCCAGATATGAGATCAAATTAGGCCAGATTTCAGTCTCGGCAACAATAAAGATCAAGGGATTAATTCTATCAATCACCCTTCTTACGATAAAACTTAAATCTAAAGGAAGGTAAGTTACGAAATCATCCGCTCCCGCTATGCTTCTGGCAATTTTATTTCCGCTAGCGGTTACCGTAGAGATAACGATTTTCTTTTGCGGGTAGGCAGACTTTAATCCTTCTATCAAGCCCCTTACTGCCATTGCTTCTCCTACGCTCACCGCGTGTATCCAGATTGGCCTGCCTAAATCTAGGAATCCGGGCAATGCGCCTAATCTTCGTAAGAAACCGGGGTGTATTTTTTTCTTAAAGAGATATACCGGCAGGTAAATTAAAGAAGCTAATAAAAATATTAAATCATAAATTATAAACATCTTAACTTTACACTTTACGCTTTACACTTTACGCTATTCTACGCCCGCGGATGCGACTTATCATAAACACTCTTTAATCTATCGGTAGTAAGATGTGTATATATCTGAGTAGAAGAAAGATTAGCGTGCCCTAAGAGCTCTTGAACCGTCCTAAGATCCGCTCCTCGGTTAAGAAGATGTGTGGCGAATGAATGCCTTAATGTATGGGCGGATACGCCTGCTTTCATCCGAGTTCTTTTGAGGTATTTGGAGACGATATTTCTCACACCCCTTGACGTTATGCGCCTGTTACTTCTATTTAAGAAAACCACCTCACTTTGTTTCTTTCTCTTATCGATATATTTCCTGATGGAATTTATTGCTATCTCACCTATAGGAACCACCCTCTCCTTCTTACCTTTACCTTTGACTTTGATTATTCCGCCGATAAAATCCATATCATCAGCATTCAAACCAACCAATTCAGAGATCCTCAGGCCCGTAGAATAAAATGTCTCTAAGATAGCTCTATCGCGCAGGCTAGAGATGTCTTTTTGATCCTTAGGAAAAACGGATTCGATTAACCTGGTTACCTCTTCCTCGGTTAAAAACTGGGGGAGATGCTTCTCTAGTTTAGGACTGGAAAGGATTAATATCGGGTTGGTCTTTATATATCCGTCGCGGGTCAAGAATCTAAAAAAACTGCGCAGGCTGGAAAGATGCCGGTTAACCGTGCGGTTCTTTAGGCTCTTTTCTTTTAAAGTAGCGAGGTATTTTCTTAAAGTAAAATAATCTACCTTTCCC
>JAHIZC010000088.1 GCA_018814745.1 Candidatus Omnitrophota bacterium | reverse complement strand
GCATTAGAAAAGCTCAGCGGCCCCAATCTTTTAGCTACCCAATCATATTGATCGCGGGGAACGATCAGTTCATTGCAACATTCGCAGGCTATAATCTCCTTCTCTATTTCCTGCTTGAGGTCTTCTCTTTTATCAGTTGTGGCTAAATCAAACTCGCCAGATAAGATAATCCCTTTTTCAGTCGGGCAATTCAACTGGCACTGTCCACAGAATATACAACGGTCCAGACGCAGGGTGAGTACCCTCTTGGCCTTACCGTCGATAATCTTATCCTCAAACTCTATAGCCCGAGCAGGACATACCTGGGAACATGCTCCGCATCCGATGCAATCCTCCTCATGAAAATAAGGCTTACCTCTAAATTTCTCAAACGGAGTATGCGCTTCGAAAGGGAATCCGGCAGTATACGGCCCTTTGATTAATGCCTTGATCGCCTCTCTGAGTTCTCGCAGTTTAGGCTTTCTCATTTATCATCCTCAGCGTATTTATCGCAGACTGACCCCTTACAGAGCTTGACGCCGGATTTATGCGCGCCCCGGGCTAATGCATGCGCTGAAACAGGTGCGGTCAATATTAGAAAACCAATGCAGAGAATTGCCTTTATACCTCCGGCGGTAAAACCTTTAAATAAAAATAAACCGAATAGGATACTGCAGGTTCCCAGAGTGACGGATTTAGTAGCAGCCTGAAGCCGGTTATAAACATCCGGCAGCCTTACTAAACCTAAGCAACCAAAGAAATTAAAAACTAGGCCTATGGTAATAAAGATAACCCCTATAATCTCATTCATCGAAATCCCTGCCTTCTAAATATTTGGCTAAGGCCAAAGTAGAAATAAAACTCTGCAGAGCCCAGGCAATACCTATATCAATATACCAGCTTCTTCCCGTAGCAACTCCTAATATGGCACAGAAACCTAGGACCAGGATACCCAGGATATCGATCGCTACTGCTCTATCTGCGGAACTGGGGCCTCGCAAGATCCGCCAGAGACAAAATACACTGCAAAGAAATAAGACTAAGAAACATCTCTTTAAAAAATTAGATTGCCATTCTATCAGAGATGGCATGTCGCAGAAGAAAATCACCCATAAGATACCCAGGATCAATATTAATCCTATCAGCCAGCGTAATATTTTCATTCAAAGATCCTCTTTAATATATCTTCGAATCTATAAACAATATGCTCAGTTGCCTTCTGAATATCTGTTTCTTTTACGTCGATCCAATGTATATATAGATATCCTTTCTCCTGGTCAATATCCACGCTCATCGTTCCAGGAGTGAGGGTGATAGAATTTGCCAGAAAGGTCAAGCCGGTATCTGATTTTAAGCTGGTTTTTACCTTAACGATGCCGGGGTTAATCGGAAGATTGGGGTGGCTTACCCTGTAAGCGACATCGATGTTCGCCTTGATACACTCCCAGATAAACACAGGGATATAATATGCAAACCAGACATAGCGCGATAGATGTTTAAAAACATAAGGCCTTTTAACAAACATATCCCCGGTCATAAAGGCAACAAAAGCAGCGATAAAAATACCTACGATCAGATGCTCTAAGTCAGGCGGCCAGCTTAAAATCATCCAGATGATTAACGCTAATAAGAATAAAATAAATGAACTTTTTCTCTTCTTCATAGTTCGACTCGCTTCACTCGCTCACTATGACCCTGAGTGAAATCGAATGGGTCATATTATCCTATCGCCCCGAAAACTGCCATATTATAGGCTCTACCTAATAATAGAACATTAACTGCGTAATCCAGGAATTGCCTAAGCGGTGGAACAAGAAGCAATCCCGTAACAACAGAGAGTGCTGCTAAGATTATTAATGAAGACCTCATTGCCCAAGGCACTTCCTTAACTTTGTGCCAGGCATCATCCAACTTACCAAAGAAAGCATATCCTTGAAATTTTAAATAATAAGCTAAAGTTAGAATACTCACCAATACGGCGATAATCGCTCCGCCATAATATCCTGCCTGAACCGCAGCAAAGATAATAATCAACTTACTCCAGAAGCCACCCAAAGGAGGAATGCCCGAAATACTCATCGAACCTAGGAGACTGGTCCAGCCTGTAACCGGCAACTTACTGTTTAATCCCCCTAATTTTTTCAGGTCTCTCGTGCCTGTTGAGTACTCGATAGCCCCGGAATTCAAGAATAGTAATGATTTAAAAATAGCGTGATTGAATAAATGAAATAACCCGCCCAGAATAGCTAGAGGCGTACCAATACCTATAGCAAATATAATATAACCGATCTGACTGATACTGGAATAGGCGAACATCCTTTTTATATCATTCTGGGCTATAGCCAAAAATGCACCTACGACCATAGAAATTAGTCCCAGGATTACTAATACATAAAGCAGCTTTCCGGATACCCCAAGTACATTAAATAAAATTCTGCATAATGCATAGACGCCTATTGTTTTTATAAATACACCTGAGAGCATCGCGGATATCGGCGCAGGTGCAGAGGGATGTGCGTCAGGAAGCCAGGCATGAAACGGCACCAGTGCTGCCTTCAAACCAAATCCCATCACAAACAGTACAGAGACGAACGGCACAATCCAGAGGCTTGATTTTACACTTAAAACACCGGCCATATCTGCCATATTTAAAGTAGAGGTAAAGCTGTATAAAAAGGCAATCCCCATAAATATAAAACTCGAGGCAACTGAGCCCATCACCCCGTATTTAAAAGCAGCTTCTAATTCCTCTGATTCTGTACCAAAAGCAACCAGGGCGTAGCTTGCGATCGAGGCGATCTCCAAGAAGACGAATAGGTTAAATAGGTCTCCCGTGGCGATTACGCCGTTCATACCTGCAAGCATCAACATAAATAAAGTATAAAATTTCCACTTATCTGTATAGCGCTTCATATAATTTATTGAATAAACGGTCACCAGAAGAGAAACCAGATTAACCGTAACTAACATGAATGAAGATAGCCCATCTAAAACCAGGCAGATCCCAATCGGAGGAACCCACCCTCCAACTTTATACACCAGAGTCTCGTGGATATTAACCAGCTTCACGGAATAAAGCGATAGTAACAGCAAAATCAGCGCGCCGAGACTCCCTAGAATATCAGGAATAGCTTTTATTTTCTTTCCTAATAAAGAGATCAAAAACGCTGCTGCCAACGGAACAATCACAAAGAAAGGTAAAATATTCATCATCCTCTCAGTTTCCTGATTTTAGTGATATCAAAAGTGCCGTACTTCTCATAGAGCCTTATGGCAATAGCTACGATTAAGGCGGTAACCGCAAGGCCAATGACGATGTTAGTGAGCACTAAAGCATGCGGCAAGGGATCAACCATATTGGTAACCACTACGCCCTTATCCAGCACAGGGGCACGTGAATTCATCCGGTAGCTGGTGAG
>JAHIZC010000087.1 GCA_018814745.1 Candidatus Omnitrophota bacterium | reverse complement strand
CGAGTTCAGAGCCACCGAAATGCGAAAGATCATTGGCGTATAAAAATCGACCTGAGCGAGAAAGCCCGCCAGGTTCGTTTGTTATGAGGGATAAGATCTCATTTGGGATAAAGTCGAAAGGTTTATTCGAATATGCCGGGGATTACTGCTCCGCAGAAAGTACACTTGCCTCTGATGATTTTGTTCTCGGTAACGCTGAATAATTCCCTCTTGATCAATAATTTCTTACAATTATGACAGAACGTATCGTTGCCGAAACCTACGACATTACCTATATATATGTAGTTAAGGCCGCAACTCTTGCCGATTTCAAAAGCTCTCTTAAGTGTATCTTCCGGGGTAGCGTGATAATCAGTAAACTTATAGTTAGGGTGAAATGCGGAAATATGCCAAGGGATATTCTTATCAACCCCGGCAATAAATTCAGCGATATCTCTTAACTCTTCTTCAGAGTCATTCTCACCCGGCACAACCAAAGTCGTTACTTCAACCCAGATACCTGATTGTTTCATGAATTTAATCGAATCCAACACCGGCCGCAACCTCCCGCTGCAGATCTTTTCGTATGAGGATTCTTTAAAAAACTTCAGATCAACATTTGCGGCATCTAAATAGGGCCTTATCTTCCCTAATGCTTCTGTGGTCATATAACCATTAGTGACAAAATTATTGTAGAGGCCCTTTTCTTTAGCTAACTTGGCAGTATCAAAAGCGTATTCAAAAAATATGGTGGGTTCTGTGTAGGTATAAGAGATGCTCCTGCATTTATTTTTCAATGCTGAATCCACTATTTGTTCCGGAGATAATTCTTCGCTTCTTTGTGCATCACCGTTCTTAAAGGAACTTTGTGAGATCTGCCAGTTTTGACAGAACCCACAGCGGAAATTACAACCAATAGTCGCGATAGAAAAACTATAAGATCCGGGGAGGAAATGATAGAGTGGTTTTTTCTCGATCGGATCGATATGCGCGGCAATTACTTTACCGTATGCTAAAGTATATAATACTCCTCGTTCATTCTTTCTCACACCACAGAAGCCGAACTTTCCATCGGCGATCTTACAACGATGATTGCAGAGATAGCAATGAACTCCATTTTTTGTTAATGGTTCATAAAATAACGCTTCTTTCACTTTTCTCTATACTCTTAATTTTACTATTTTTTCTTCTTCCAAAGGAGAGATGGCCAGGGTTTCTTGCTCTTTTGCAGGTATTTTAAGATAGGTTACTTTGCTTTCTTTGCTTCCGTTTAAGTCACTATAACGGCAGATAATACGACAGGACAAATTAATCAATCCATGGTTTAAACTACCTCTGGCTAAAGCTGTGGGCCCGGCAACCTCCTCCGGTAAGAATAAATAATCATTCTCTTTAGCTAACTTAGCCACAGATTCATTCTCTCTCTCGTTCCTGCCCACAATCAACTTGGTACTATCTGAAATCCGGAAGTGCCTGCCGACTTTTAATAATTCTATATTATCGATATTCAATTCTCCGTGTGACATAAGCTCCTTGAGCCTCCTGGTGAACTCCGGGTCAGTTAATAAACAACCGCCTGCAGGAGTAGGATACTCTAAGATATCGAATTTCTTAGCAAGTTCCATCTGCGGCCTGCGCGTACGGCCATTCATCGCTAATAATTCTTCGCGCTTAACCCAGCCCTGCTTCTCCGCTAAGGTCTCAGGAAGCAACTTTGCAGAGAGCGGCCTTAGAACTAAACCCTCTAACCCGCCTCTTATTGCAATAGTCTCTAATGCCTGCCTATGCTGAGACATCGGCCGCTGCCCTAAGACTTCACCGGTAATCACAAATTGCGCATCCAGCTCATGCATCAAGCTCTTGCATTTACTCAGCATCAAAATCTTGCAATCTATACAGGGATTCATATTAGCACCGAATCCATACCTGGGATTATTGATTGTTTTTAAAAAATCGATGGATATATCAACGCTCGTTAATTCTACATTTAAGTTCTTCGCTGCCTCTTCTGCCCTGCTGTAGGATTTACAAAAAGGAATCCTAAAATTTATAAGCAATACCTCAACGCCCTGCTGCTGCATTAGTTTGGCAGCCAAAACGCTATCCAAACCGCCTGAAATCAATGCAATTGCTCTCATTAGTATCTAATCCCGAAGTTTAATATTGTTCCAACGATTATTGCTGTAGCCGCCATTATTGCGGTTGCTTTGATTACGCCGCGTAAACCCAACTCTCTGAGCAGTACTACAAAAGTGGCAATACAGGGAAAGGAAACTGCCAATAATACTGAAGCAATAAATAACTGTTTAACATTCAAACCTAAGGGCATCAATAATCCCACAGCCACTTCTTTTCTGAAGAATCCTATAGCCAAAGCCACCACCGCTTCCTTAGGTAAACCGAATAGGCCTTTCACAATAGGAGAGAATATATTTGTAATCAAATTAAATAATCCAAAGGTTAAGAATAAATTCACCAATAATACACCCAACAACACAACCGGAGCCGCCTCAAAAATAAATGCCTTAATACGGAAGAACAGCTTATGGAATAAAACTGAAAGAGGCGGTAAGCGATAAGGGGGTATTTCAACTAAGAATTCCGGGCTGTATCCTTTTAAGGTTCTGTTTAAAATACTGCCCAGTACCAGCCATATAGAAAATAAAACCAGATATACCCCTGCTACATACAATCCGGATATCTTACCCAATATACCAAATATCATCGCCTGTAAGGGAACGCAGGGAATACCTATCGATATCAGCGTCGAAGCAATAAAACGCTCTCTCTTTGATTCTAGAATGCGTGTGGATAAAATACCGGGAACATTACAGCCGAAACCCAGGAGTACCGGAATAATCGCAAAGCCATGGAGGCCTAATCTGTGCAACAGATTATCCAATAACATCGCCAGCCTCGGTATGAATCCTACGTCCTCTAAGATACTCAATATAAAATAGAATGAGACTATATAAGGCAGGACCATGGCGAATTCGATATAAGGAGCCGTGGTGAGTACACCCAAAGACTGTTTAAAGTCGATTCCTCCGTTAATTAAATCGCCGATGAGTAAATGATGCCAAAATCCCTCTCGGCCTAAAGATAAACTTAATTTCTCCAAAACCGGCTGATAATAATTAAAAAAGAAAGGATCGCATATATTAGTTATCAGCCACTCTCCGATAAAACGTACCACCTTAAAGGATGTAAAGATTACTAGGACCGATATCAACATGCCGGTAAACGGCCTGATTGAAGCATCCTCCAAGATCTCTCTTAAGTTATGGTGCCTGTGAGTCAACTGCTGGACCGATTCGACAATCTCTCCGATCTCCTGCCAGCGCTGCTGATGGCTCAATTCCTTTCTGGCATTTAATTTCGCTTCTTTTAATCTTTGGATAAGGAATTTTATACCCACTCCGGTCACCGCACAAGTGGAAATCACCGGCACGGTAAGAAGTTTTTCTAATTTATCTACGTCGATATTTATACCGCGGTGCTTGGTATCATCACACATATTCAAACAGACGATCACCGAATACCCCTCCTCTATCAACTGCAAAGTCAGATAGAGATTCCTCTCCAGATTAGTGGCATCGACAATATTGATCACGGTAATATCCTCTTTAGAGTTCTCCTTGAGTAATCTTACCGTTACTTCCTCTGCTTTAGAGGTGGGTTCCAATGAATAGGTACCCGGCAGATCCACTACTTCAAATTGATCCGTACCGGCCTTAAGATAACCTTTATCAACCTCAATTGTCGTACCGGGATAGTTCGAAGCGATCACGCGCACGCCGGTCAGGCGTGAGAATACTACGCTCTTACCGACATTAGGATTACCAAGTAAAAATATCTTCTTCATACGACCTCTAATGTAATCTTCCCTGCCATGCCATGGCCTATGGCGAGCACACTTCTGCCTACTCTTATAGCTACCGGGCCTCTAAGCGCAAAATGACTCAGCTTGGTAATCTCCCTGCCCGGATAAATCCCCATACTCAATAATCTATTTTTAAGGCTCGAACCCGCAGAGACCTCGCAGACTACGCCTTTTTGATCTTCCTTCATCTTGAGTAATGATATTTTTCTCATCGTAATCTAATGGTCCAGCGCCTTAAGCAGAGCCATCAATGCAATCCCCAGTAAAAAGGCGATAAAAGCAAAGCTAGAGCGCTTCAGATTGCTTTCTTTGTGCAGCTGAGGGATAAGATCAGAGGTAGCAATATAAATAAAACCTCCGGCTGATAAAGACAGGATAAAAGCGGAGAAGCCTCCTGCGGAATCGGCTATAAAATATCCAGTGATTGCTCCCGCTATTGCCATCAGAGCGGAAACAAAATTATACAACAGGGCCTTCTTCTTCG
>JAHIZC010000086.1 GCA_018814745.1 Candidatus Omnitrophota bacterium | reverse complement strand
TATTAGGGTATTAGGATATCAGGATTTGGAGATTAGTTGATTAGGGAATTGGGCAAAAGAATTGCCCAATATCCAAATATTCCAATCTCCGAATCCCAATGCCCTGAGAAACCAATAACCCTATAATTATGAAAAAAGTATTTACGCATCCTAAATCGATGCGAGATGTTTCCACTCATTATTGTGCCGGTTGCGGCCACGGTACAGCGCACAGACTGATTTGCGAGATAGTGGACGAATTGGGGATCAGAGAAAAAATCATCGCTATAGCTCCGGTGGGTTGCGCGGTGATCGCCTATGATTACTGGGATTTTGACTGTTCTGAAGCAGCGCACGGCCGTGCTTTGGCTGTTGCGACCGCGATAAAAAGAGTAAGGCCGAATAATATTGTTTTTACTTATCAGGGTGACGGAGATCTCGCCGCAATCGGTACAGCTGAGACTATTCACGCGGCAAACCGGGGAGAAAACCTCACTGTGATATTTGTCAATAACGCGATTTATGGTATGACAGGCGGCCAGATGGCGCCTACTACGTTATTAGGCCAGAGAACAGCCACCACCCCGGACGGAAGGCGGGCGGAAACAGAAGGTTATCCTTTGAAGGTCTCCGAGATTTTAAGCCAGCTGCCTGCAGTGAAATTCCTCGAGCGCACATCCTTACACTCTCCCCAGGAGATCATCAAGACAAAGAGGGCGATAAAGCAGGCATTTCAGAACCAGATTAATAAAGTAGGGTTTTCTTTAGTAGAGATACTTTCACCCTGCCCGACATATCTGGGCATAACTCCCGAAGAGGCATTGCTTTGGTTAAAGGACGTAATGATTAAAGAGTTTCCATTAGGTAGGCTAAAATAATATGTGTATAAAAGGTTACGGTTACGTAGCCCGTATCGTCTTTCGGTTACGTTGTCCGTCTTTAAAGACGTAACCCTTACCGAACTACGAAACGGGTTTCGTTACCTTAACCGAACTACGTAACCAAATTATGGTTGAAAGAATTATAATAGCAGGTGCAGGCGGACAGGGAATCATGCTTTTAGGAAAGGTCTTAGCTGAGGCTGCAATGAGAGAAGGCAATTTCGTGACCTGGATGCCTTCCTACGGCGCAGAGGTACGCGGAGGGACTGCCCATTGCATGGTAATCTTATCCGATAAAGAGATCAGCTCTCCTTATATCGATAAAGCCGATATTTTGATAGTAATGAATAGGCCGTCTTTAGAAAAATTCAGAAGCAGAATAAGTAATCATGGCCTCCTGATCATGAACAGCTCTTTAGTATCGGCCGATGGCTATAAAAATGCACGTAACTATAAATACCCATTTACTGAGATTGCTTTAAGATTAGGCAATATCCGTGTGGCTAATATGATCGCCCTGGGAGCTTTAGTGGCGAAAAAGAAATTAGTGAGTTTAAAGAGCGTGTTGGAGGCGATTTCCAGCATCGCTCCAAAGGATAAGAAAGATTTGGTAGAGATTAATATCCGGGCACTTAAAAAAGGGGCACAACTAAGATGATCAGAGTCCGTTTCGCCCCTCGATTACACTCGGGACTACGCTCACAGGGAGTCAAATAATGGTAAGGGTTCGCTTCGCGCCATCGCCGACCGGTAATCTGCATATCGGAGGAGCACGCACAGCGCTATTTAATTGGCTATTCGCCAAGGCTAATCAGGGTAAATTTATATTAAGGATAGAAGACACTGATCAGCTTCGTTCAAAGAAGGAGTATTTGGATGAGATATTATTGAGTTTAGAATGGCTGGGTATTAAATGGGATGAGATAAATCATCAAAGCGAGAAATTCAAACTCTATAAAGAACTGGCCGATAAGTTGTTAAAGAACGGAAAGGCATATATAGAAAGATCAGATCAGGGGGATGAGGCGGTGATCTTTAAAGTCGAACCCCGCAAGATTAAGATCAATGATTTAATCCGGGGGGAGATCGAATTTGACTCAGACTCAATCAAGGACCAGGTGTTGATTAAGTCCGATGGCACAGCGACATATAATTTCGCCTGTGTGGCCGACGATGCGACCACTGATATCTCCCATGTTATCAGGGGAGACGACCATATTTCTAATACACCCAAGCAGGTTCTTCTATACGAAGCTCTGGGTTTTTCTATACCGAAGTTTGCGCACTTGCCTTTAATCTTGGGTAAGGGCGGAGGCAGGCTTTCTAAGAGGACCGGCGCTACTGCAATCTCTGAATACCGTAATATGGGATATCTCGCCTCGGGCCTGATTAATTATCTTCTGCTCTTAAGTTGGTCTCCCGGAGGAGATCAGGAAATTATTGATATAAAAGAGGCAATAAAGCTATTCGATATCAAAAACGTTAATAAGGCCGCCGCTACCTTTGACCTGGATAAGCTCAAGTGGATGAATAATCAGTATATCAAAAAGCAAGATGCCGGAGAGTTGGCGGAAAAAATTATCCCTTTATTGTTGGAAAAAAAATATATCGAGAAAGATAATTTTGACAAAGTACGTATAGTATCTTTGGTGAAGTTGTTCCAGGCACGCCTGTCGGTATTAAATGATTTTGCGGACTGGGCTGATTTCTTTTTTCAGCAGGACCTTAAGATCGATCCGGCAGCGCAGGTGAAGTTCTTAAGCCAGGATCTGTCACGGGAGTTTGGGTTTTTTGCAGAAAGGCTGGATTCACTGGAGGAATTTGATATAATATCCATTGAGAAAAGTTTTAGAGATTTGGTGAAAGAATTAAATATTCAGGCAAAAGTACTTATCCATCCGATCAGGGTCGCCCTTACCGGCAAGACCATCGGACCGGGATTATTTGAAGTAATATATTATTTAGGCAGAGAGCTGACAAAAAAAAGACTATTGCAGTGGGTAAAAAAGGAGGATTGATGTTAAAAAAAATTCTCGCATTTTTCACGGTTTCTATTTTTCTATTCTTAGCATGCGGATGTGGGACACTGGCGGGTGCTGCCGTCGGTGCTGCCAAAGGCGCACAAGCTGATTGGGAGGCAACTAAGAAAGCTGATCAGTGGTTCCGGGAGAATCTCTGGTAGGGGTATCTTGCAAAGATGGGAAAGAAAAGGTGTAAATATACAGAAACATATAAAAACTGCGAGATCTTTATTTACGGCTTTGGTAAAGAATGGTGGTGGAAGGCAGCCGTGCATGATAAATCCAGATCTTCCCCTATGGGGTATTTTAGTGTGAGTTCGGCTTTACATGAAGCGAAGAAATACGTAGATAAAAAGGCGCTCTGAAAAAATTTTGATCTTTTAACGCATGGAAGAGATGATTTTAGATCCAACTATTATATCCCGGGTATTTATAATAGCTGAAATAGTTACGGCAATGCTATTTTTTGCTATTTTGGCCGGGGTACTTAGGTCTCGCGCTAAAGAAAAGAAAGAAGCAGATAAGCATACCATTGATTTAGAGGCCAAAGCCGATTCATCCGAGCAGCAGCCCCGGAAGTCTATTGTTGAGCGTAGCGTCCTGGGAGAGGAACTTGAGAATTTAAAGAAAGAAAAAGCAGCTATCAGTGATGAATTATCAAAGCAGACGGAATCTTTTCGTGTTGATAAGATCAGAGCTGAACGTTTAAAAAAGGAGAATGCGGATCTTAAAGAAGCAGAGCAGAACATCAAGAAAGAATTAGAGCAATTGAAGCAGGATAAGATTATCCCTCAGGCCCAGACAAAAGTAGAAGAAGTAAAGCAGAAGGAACTCGAAGAAGAACTCGGAAAGAAAAACCAAAAGTTAGAGATCTTGGAGAAGGAGAATAAAGAGATAGTCAATAAGCTGGAGGATGCCGCAAAGAAGGTTGCTGAATACAAGAGTAAAATGGAAGTTCTGGTGAAAGAAGAAGATAACCATCAAGCCCTAAGTGCTGAGCAGGAGCACTTTAAAAAACTAAATCTAGAGCTAGAGAATGAATTGAGCAGCCAGGATGAGCAGTTGCAAAATTTGATCAAAACCAATGCGCAGCTTGAAAAGGAACTAAAGGAAAAGAGTGAGCGATTAAAGGCCAAGGACGCTTATTTCGAGAAATTCAAGGAAGAAGGCGAAGAGAAAAAACAGGAGACGGTAGTCAAGGAAGTAAAGCCTTTAGTAGCAGCTAAAATAAAAAGAAAGCAAAAGCTCGGTGAGGTTCTCTTAGCAAAAGGTCTTATCAGT
>JAHIZC010000085.1 GCA_018814745.1 Candidatus Omnitrophota bacterium | reverse complement strand
TGATCTTTGTATATCCGCAATTTCACCCTTATGCAATATAATTGTTCCCTCTCCGATATCAAGTTCGACAGATTGACCGTTATCACTCTTTATCAACCCTTCGATTTTTCTGCCGTTTTTTAGATATAGGGTATCGGCCTTAGCCACTATAATATAGGAGCATACAAGAACCAGCGATAAAATTGGGATAAACTTTTTCATCTATTATTTGAAATTATAATGCTTTCTCACCGGCTCCTTGATATCCCAAACACAGGATAAACCCTTTGGGAAAGTAACAAAGTCCCCTTTAGCAAAAGATACAATCTTGCCGTCTTTGGTCTCTACGTTTACTTTACCTTCCAACAAGAGACATTCTTCCGTAGTATCATAGTGCCAGTCAAAGCGGGAGACTTCCTTCTCCCATATCGGCCAGGAAGTTATCCCCCTTTTATTAACTTCCTCCTGATTTAATTTTTCAATCCTTATCTCCATATTTCCTCCTTAATAGTATCAATATACCCATATATTTATTTTTGTGATTCGGTAAATTTGATTATTTGATTCATCATCTTTACTACCTCTAGAGGATGCTTGCCGGCTGCTGTTTCCGCTGAAAGCATTAAAAAATCTGAGCCATCAATAATTGCATTCGCCACATCCGTCACTTCTGCCCTGGTAGGCCTGAGATTATCGACCATACTCTCGAGCATCTGTGTAGCAGTAATCACAAATTTTTTTGCTCTGTTGCACTTTTTGATTATCCGTTTCTGCACTATGGGAACTTCATAGATCGGAATTGATACACCCATGTCTCCCCGAGCAATCATTATACCATCACAAACGGACAATATCTCATCTATATGTTGGATGCCCTGTCGATTTTCAATTTTGGCGATTATTTTACAATTTAGAAGCCTATCTTTAACTAATTTTCTAATCGGAGTAATATCCTGCTTACTCCTGACGAACGACTGGGCAATATAGTCTACTTTATTCTTTACGCCAAACTCCAGGTCAACCTTGTCTTTTCCTGTGAGCCCTTTAAATTTCAGATTAACACCGGGAATATTAATTCCTTTATTCTCCTTGATTATCCCAGGAATTATTACCTCAGCCTTCAGATACTTTTTTGCTCTCCTGGTGACGTAAAGACAGATATTGCCGTCATCTATATAGATCTGGCTTCCAAGATTTATATCCTTTAAGTTTCCTTCATAATCAAAAGGTATAATGTTCTTATCGCCTAAGATATTTTTGTTAATCAAATAAACTGTTTGTTTCTTTTTAAGTTGCAGCCCTTTTTTATTTTTTAATCTTCCGATTCTAATGCGATAACCTTCAAGGTCCTGTAATATCCTTACATGACGTCTGTATTGTTTGTTTAATTGCCTTATTATTGCTATACGCCTGCCATGCTCTGCATGGCTCCCATGAGAAAAATTAAGCCGCGCCACATCCATGCCGGCCAGCATCATATTCCTCAATACCGTTACATTGCTGCTCGATGGCCCTATTGTACAAATAATCTTAGTCTTCACCATGTTATATATTTGGGGACGGTTCTATTTTTTATTTTTTAGAAATTAGAAGCGTCCCCAATATTTTTCTGGCTGCTTCTAAAGCCTGTAGTTTTGTGCTTATTTTTCCTATCGCCTGTAATTCCTCTATCTCAGATAAAATCTTGCCGATTAAGGGGGACGGTTCTAATTTAAATTTCTTAATCAAAATATCTCCGTTAATTAGGCGTTTGGGCTTCTTCTCTTTCTTCTTTTTAAAATATTCCCTAATCAACGATTTACAAACCTTCTCGTGCTTTACTCTTGAATTTTTCGTAGTCAACGGGCCTTTGGTTGCACGTTGATCAGCCAAAGATAACAAAAGCGTACTGATCGCTTCTTGATCAGCATCGCGGAAATATCTGAATTTTGCACGCGGAGTGAGAACTTCACAACCCGCAAGATATCCCGGCCTTAGATGCCATAAGACTATCTTTCTTAGAGTATTAATCTCATCGACAGAGAGCTTAAATCTCCGGCCTATATCTTCGGTCATGCCCAGGCCTATCCGCTCATGCCCATGGAATTTTATCTTTCCCTCTTCTCTACGCAGAGCAGCGGGCTTACCAATATCATGCAAGAGCGCACCCAGCTTCATAACAGTTTTACGGCTCCTCTCAGAAGAGATAATTTGATCGAGATATTGCTGAATATCATGATTACTCCTTACTTCTTTATACAGAATTTCAAGCTGTCTAATCGTCTCTAAAGTATGCTGCCAAACATCAAGATGATGATAAGGGCCCTGCCCTATCCTACGCATCTTGATAATCTCCGGTAAAATCACCTGCAAAATTTTCAGTTTATCCATCTGATTGAGATAATCAAAAGAATTGTGGCATTGTAAAATCTTGAACATTTCATCGCGGATACGCTCGAAGGAGACTTTAGTCAATTTCTCTCTTTTTAATCTGGCCAACCTAAACGTCTGTTTTTCTATCTTAAAGCCGGATATAGCAGATAAACTAAATGCCCGCAATATCCGAAGCGGATCCTCGTCAAAAGCTCGAATATTCACCATTTTTATAGTTTTAAACTTTAAGTCATCCCTTCCGCCATAAGGATCAATTAGTAAATTATCTAAATTCCCTCGAATAAAAACATCTTTTAATTCTAAGGCTAAAGCGTTTACAGTGAAGTCGCGATGCAGGAGATCCTTCTTTAAGGTTTTACCCCGAAAATCAGTAAAATCTAAGGTGTAAATTTTAGCTTTGGCCTTTTTCACTAAACGGCAGGCCCCGTGCTCTTTATCTAAAACTACGAATCCCGCCCTGATCTCTTTAGCGAGTAATCTCCCAAAATTTATTGCGCCTCTGTTCAGGCAAAAATCAAAATCAGGATTCTGTTTAACTCTACCCAAAAGCATATCCCCCAATATCCCGCCTACCAAATAAAGCGTCACCCTTCTTGCCTTAGCAAAAGCGTAGATCGGCTTAAGTATTTCCTTATCCTTCGAACTAAATTGCAAGTTATAATTCATAATTAGTGTCGATTTTAGCAAGTTAGTGGGTCCTGCCGAGGCACGTTTCTCTCGGCACCGCTTGATTTTCCCCAGCGTGGAAAATCTGCGCTCTAGCGGAAGTCCTCGCTCTCTCTGATAAGCTATAGCGGATGAACCATGCCCGCTCGGACTTCCTTATGTGCCTCGCGAAACATGCCTCGTCACCCACTAACAGGTAAGATTGATATTCAACCGAAAATACCCAAAACATCCGTTAAGAGCTAATTAAAAAAACTAAAACAATCT
>JAHIZC010000084.1 GCA_018814745.1 Candidatus Omnitrophota bacterium | reverse complement strand
CATTAGGTCCTGGCCGAGGAATTCTGCAACTGCTCCGGCCACTGTTGCCATCGGCCCGACATTAGCTTTCTTTGACTGAAGCGCCATCTCTTTTACGATTTTTGGCGCAGTGAGTTCTATCTCTAGGGGTTTTAAAGCAGTTAAAAACTTTTTATTTATACGGATGTAGTTTTCGATATCCCAGCGATATAGATCTATTCTTTCTTTGATGAAATCCCGGTTGATTTTTTTATTGGTGAGGATCTGCAGGTCGGTTTCTTTTTCTCTGAAATGAGTGTGATATAAATCGTCTGCTTTCACCCAATTTCTATAAAAACGCCTTTGGTAGTTACTGCTTTTCATTTTAACAAATTCTCGGCAAGGGTTCAGCACTCGACATATCTACGATACGCTGGGTTCCCAAAACAGTATTCATGATTACCGATTTCCTTGGCGTCTTGACAACCTTACCGATGATCCTGGCGTTCTTTCCTAAAGGATGTTTTCCTAATAACCCTAAGACTTTTTTTGCTGAGCTCTTTCCCACTACTATTAAAGCTCTTCCTTCATTCGCAACATACAAAGGATCGATACCTAACAACTCGCAGGCCGCTCTTACTTTTGTCGATATCGGGATGCTTTTCTCGTCGATAATAATGCCGTAATTTGAGCTTTGCGCGATTTCATTTAATGTCGTGGCAAGGCCGCCCCTGGTAGGGTCACGCATAAATTTTATCGCATCCGTTTGTTTGAGTACCGGAATAATCAAATCAGATAAAGCGGCACAATCGCTTTTTATGTTAAATTCCATATCCAGTTCATTTCTTTTTACTAAGACTGCCAGGCCGTGCTGGCCGATCTCTCCGGTGACGATTATTGAATCATCCGGCTTGATATTCTTCACACTCAGGCGCTTTGCCTTTACCACTCTTCCTATCCCGGTAGTATTAATAAATATCTTATCAGCTGCTCCGCGTTCAACGACCTTTAGATCTCCGGTAACAAAATAGACGCCTGCTCTCTTAGCCTCAAGAGCAATAGAATCAACTATCTTCTCTAAGGCCTTAATCTCCAAACCCTCTTCCAGTATCAGAGCCAATGAGAGGTATTCGGGCCTGGCTCCTGACATCACTAAATCGTTAATCGTACCGCATACAGCAAGCTTCCCGATATCCCCGCCGGAGAAACTTAAGGGATTAACCACGAATGAATCAGTAGTGAAGGCGATTTTATCCTTATAGTCTATTAAAGCACTATCGGCTAATTCGCTAAGAATAGGATTATTTAATTTCTTAAGCAAAAGATCCTTGATCAATCCGTGCATTAACCTTCCACCACCGCCATGACTGAGTAAAATCTTTTGATTCACCATCAGCTCTCTTTATCCTTCGCCTTCTTAAATAGATCCAGGAATCTATCTTCGTACTCCTTATATACATTCCATTTATCAAGTTCAAGCTTCAATTCATTGGCCCTAGAAATATCCATTTTCGCCTGGAGAAAAAGTTTTTCAATCTTATCCTTTATCGATAGAGGAAGTTTAGTAAGCTGTCCAAGAGCCTTCTTCAGCCTCTCCATCTCCTCTTCGCCGATCGGGCCCTGTCCATGAGAACCGATCTTAAGATATTCCAGCAGCTTATTAATCTCACTCTCCATGTTATTTATCTGCTCTTCGAGCTTAACAAAGTCAATCCTGATATTTAATACCCTGCCCAGGGCATTTAATATCGCCAGGCAGGCCCTGGGGTTCTCGATTTGTATTGTATAAAGCGGTATCTCTCCGAGCAGGCAAAATCCTTTAAAGCCGTAACTTTTAGCAATAGTCAGAAATAATCCGTTCATGCCGCTTATCTGGCCTTCGGTTAGAACGCGAAAATTATATTTTTTTAAACTGTTAGTGATGTCTAAAGAGGTAGCGGCACACCATACCGCCGGATCCTGGGTATGTTCGATCGGCTGCGGCATAGAAGCAAAGCTGATGATCCTCTGCGCTTTAAATTGCTTCGCAAGATCAAGAACTCTAGCGGAATATTCCTCTGCCTTAGCTAAATCCGGCTGGGCGTTACTCAAGAACAGTATCAGATCGTTCTTGCCGGCCTTATTCTTCCAATAGAAAAACCTGCTCTTGGGAAGTATCGGCCTATCCACCACCCCTGCATGGATAGTGCTGCCCGTGAGATAAAAGAAATCTTCGGGGAGAATCTGGGCGAACTCTTCCGCCTTAAGGCTATCGATCAAATAGCTAACTGACTTAAATGCAACCTCTCCCATGCCCGGCCAGGCTACGATCAGGTAAGGATTCTTTAATTTCGGTTTTTTTAAGATCTTAATTTTTTCCATATTGCACCTTTCTTTTTTATTGATCATTTATTTAAAAATCGTAAATCACGCTAAAGGAGAATGCCTCGCTATCCAAAACCTGGCCTTCTAGATTAATCCGTACTTTTTCCCTGATAGGTAAGTCTATCCCGAAAATCAAACCGATATCTTTGGTCATATCAGACATCACACGGTTGCGATTACCTACATTCCAATGTATATAATCGACCCTCGACCATCTGGTCCCTAAGTAAGAAGTGAATTTACTGAAGTCATAGGAAGCCAGTAAGGAGACCTGCCAATCATCAAGTATCGCTTGATGTTTATCATCCCCCAAATGAGTTGAGCGAGGATGTGCGCTGATATGCTGAAAACCAAAAACTGCCTTTGCTTTTTTTCGATCGTAAAACTTAACTCTAAATCCATAGCCGCCGGCAAAATTGGTTCTATAATCCACTTCATCTGATGTCCGAGGTTGCTGTTTGATGTTGCCAGCTCCGACTTTTAGATCGATAGAGAGCCAGTCCAATAAACCGTAGGATACAAGAAGAAAATGCTGCGTGCTTCTAATCTCACCCATTTCATTCTTCAAATATCTCTTAAAAATTGTGTGGGCCTCGTAACCAGTAAAAAACTTGTGTTTTTCAGGCATAGTCGTTCCATAACAGGGAGCAGCTTCAGAAGTTAACAGTGTACAGTGAACAGTTAACAGTACAAATATGAAGCTGTAAACTATAAACAGTAAACTGTAAACTTTCTTTATCCCAACGGACATAATTTACATTTTGGCTTAGATTTAAGACAATATTCTTTGCCCAATCTTACAAGAAGCGCATGATATTCATTAAATAATTTTACATTATTTTTAAGATTTCTCATAAATAAATTCTGCACCTGGTCATAAGTTGCATCCTGCTTGATCAACCCGTGCCTGGAGAGTATTCTTTTTGTATAGGCATCGACCACGAATGTCTTCTTATTCAGGGCATAGAGTAATATTGAATCCGCGGTCTCAGGGCCGATACCTTTTACCGAAAGCAGTTTTTCTCTTAACGGATACGTTGCTTCTTTAGACATCTTTTTCAAATTTGCTCTATAGGACTGTGAGAGAAATATCAAAAAATCTTTGAGGCGCTTTGCCTTGATATTATAGTAACCTGCAGGCCTGATCAACGAAGCCAGTTTCTTAAGAGGCAGCTTACTAAGTCTTGAAAAACTTAGAGACTTATTCTCCCTAAGGTTATTAATCGCCCTCTCCACATTCAACCAGTTTGTATTCTGGGTAAGGATCGCTCCAATGATCACTTCAAAGGGGCTATCTGCCGGCCACCAATCTTGCGGGCCAAAATGAGAATAAAGCCTTTGATATAAGGAATTGAGAATCGATCTCATTCCGTCAGCTCTAGAGGATTATAATTATAATAAGCGAAAATAGTATACGCTGTGGCAGCCAGAGAACCTGTAGACCTACCCTCAGGAGTCTTCCATCCGTGCCCGGTATCTACGGAATCCTGCGTTGCATAAGGCAGGCAGCTTTCTCCTTGTCCGGAAGGGGAGGGACTGGATATAATCATATTACTTAACTCTGACATATATTCATCGGCCTTCATCTCATAAGAATGCCCCTTAGCTTTCAGGCCTTTCTGATAATAGTATTTTGCCATGATCTTAAAAGCGATAACCATCTGCGCTGTCCACTCCGATGAAACCACTCCACCGCGGGATAAGTTTCTCTGTGGGGCAAAATCAAAACCTTTGATCTGCATAGTTTCGCCTCCCGGCCGTAAGAAAGAAGTCTCTACTACACAACTCTGCTCAGCGAATTCTATAATCCTCTCCGGGTTCATCCCTAAATGATTTAATTTTTCCGGGCCCAGACTCGCAAGCGACCAGGCATATGTATCAGTAGCAATGGTAGAATCGCCCTTACCGCGTTTTACCGGCACATCTTTACTGTCATAAGTGTACAATAATAACCAATTTAATACCTTCTCGCCTGCCTCAAGATATTTTTCTTTCCCGGTAGTCTTATAGAGCATCTTAAAGAATGCGTAGGCGTCGAGATTATGCTCTGTTGAATACCATTCTAATCCCGGCCCTCCGGGAATACCTCCGTCTTTATCCTGACTCTGTAACTCCAGGAACTTCTCGGCGATTTCTTCAGCAAAAGCCAAATATCGCGTATCTCTGGCCTTATCCGTATATTGCAAGGCCGCTATACCTAGCCATATATTCGGCCCGCTATTCACCGTGTATTCGGCCACTCTGCCGTCATTAGCATAGTAGGCGTTTAAAAATAATCCGTTTTCTCTGGCTGCTTTATTATAGAAGAAATCCAAGATCTTGCTTGCCCGCTCAAAATCGGCAAAATAATTATAGGCCTGCATAGCCAGAGCCTGATCGTAGATAAATGCCACATCCTCAAGGTTATTATCGCCTTCAAAGCTGATCGCTAAGCCTGTACGCGGATTTTGATGGACTCTCAGCCATTGATACATTTTATCTATATTGGCCTTCTCCAAAACAGCTTTCTTTTTGTCTAGCCGCAACAATTCCTCCGTAACCTCTCCCTCTCGATACTGTAAATTAATCAGCTGCTCCTGTAAAGAGCTTTTATTTTTAGTCAGTTCATCTAGTAAACCGGTCACCTTTTCTAGCTTGGTTTCAATTCCCGGAATTTCTATCTCAACTTCTTTGGATAGATTACTCTTTTCCGCTTCAACGGTTTCGATCTGTGACTGTAAGGTCTCGATCTTTAACCGCAGCCCCTCTCCTTCCCTGTTGATTTCCTTTACCCTCTGCTTGGCGATACTAGATTCCTGGACGATCGCAACTAGCTGGTTAACCAGTGCCTTATTTCCCTTGATCAATTTTAGACTAATGAAACTATTTACCGCTAAAGCCAGCCCTAATACGATAATGATGCTTATGGCCAGCGGAACAAATAGTTTTTTGCCCCGGGCATAACGCATAATCATACTGTTTTGAACTGGATTAATCTGTTCATAATTTAAGCCGATAAAATATCTCTCCGGGTTATCTGCTGCGGCACGAGACCAGACAATTGTGGCTAAGGCGGGTATCACCCCTGCGGCTACCGGCAGTTCAATGCTTATCGATAGCTTGGCCTTACGGTCAATTATAAGCCTGGAGAAATTCTCAGTAAGATTGTTTGCCACCAAACAGATTCCACCCTTACTTACGCTATTGGTAAAACCCTGCAGCCCCTCAGATAGCATCTCTTTCCCGTCGAGGCTCAGTAGCCTAAACCCCACCGGAAAGACAGTATCCAGCCTGATGTATGTTCTGCGCTCTGCCGCATTTTCTTTTTTTCTAAACATTGGCTTACCCCTCTAAACAAGAATATATTGTACTACAAAATCATCTTCTAGTTTAGTGGTATTTATAATAGGCATTGCAGGCTCCCTCTATTGATACCATGCAGGGGCCGATCGGATTATCCGGAGAGCATGCTTTTTTAAAAAGCGGGCAGTCTAAAGGAGAAATCAGGCCCTTTAGTATCTCGCCGCACTTGCATTTTCTTTGCTTATTGCCTATTAAATATCGTTTCTGATTTATGGAAAATACCTTTTCAGTGTCCAGGTGAGAAAATTTCTTCTTTATTTCCAATCCGCTATTGGGAATTCTCCCTAATCCCCGCCATAGCGTATCTGATATTGTAAAGACACCAGAGATGATCTTTTTTGCCTTAAGATTACCATGCCTCCTGACTACCCTTAAATATTGATTAGCTACTTCTGGCCTTTTGGAAATTACCTGTTTTAGCAGAAGGTATATCGCCTCTAACATATCCAGCGGCTCAAAGCCTGCCACGCAACAGGGTATTTTATATCTTTTGGCGATAAATTCATAGGGCTCAGTACCGATTATGCTTGAGACATGTCCGGGACACATAAATCCGGATAAATTCAATCTTTTATCCTTAAGCAGGTGCGCCATCGCCGGAGGTATCAATTTTATCGAGGAAAAAAATGATAGATTTCTTAACTTTGCTTTTTGGGCCGCGAGTATACTTAAGGCGATCGTAGGTGCGGTGGTCTCAAAACCGACTGCTAAAAATACGATCTGCTTATTGGGATTTTTTACGGCGATTTTCAAACTGTCATAAGCAGAATAGACCATCCGGATGCTTGCGCCATTCGCTCTCTCTTTTTCTAAGCTGGAGTGTGTACCGGGAATGCGCAGCATATCGCCGAATGTCGCAATAATCACCTTCTTATCCCGGGAGAGTTCGATAGCAGCATCCATATATCCTTGCGGGCTGACGCATACCGGGCAGCCGGGCCCTGAGATCAGCCTGATATTTTTAGCTAAGAGCCCATCCACTCCGAATCTATGAAAACTCTGCGTATGAGTACCGCAAACTTCCATAAAATTAATCTCCTCATCCAAAGCAAGATCCTTGATCCTGCTGGCCAGCTTTTTGGCTAAGTTTTTATTTCGGAATTCGTCAATATATTTCATTGATTATCTTAAGAGTTTCTTTTGCTTTCTCGGGATCCAATTTCTCAATTGCAAAACCAGCGTGCACCATTACATAATCACCGACAGCTATATTTGGGAGCATCTCGATATTAATCTGACGGATCAGCCTGCCCGATTCAACCTTGGCAAACTCACCTTCAATTTTTTTAATTTTCATCGGGATCGCTAAACACATATTTAACTCCTCCCCGCTCCGATTTTCTTTATTAGACCGGCGGGATCCCGCTCGCACACTATGAGCGAATGCGGGAAAAATTTGCGATTAATGCCTGGCCTAAAGAAATACAAGAATCATTGCAGGATAGGTCTTTGTGAGTAAATACCCGGAAACCTTCTTTAGATAATAGGCCTAAACTCAAGGATAGTAAAAGTTTATTCTGAAATACTCCGCCTGATAAGGCTATTTTATTCAAACCTGTGTTTCTCCTTAGTATCTTAGAGGTTTCCTTTAACATCGAAGCTACGGTAAGATGAAAACGATAAGCAATTTTTTCTTTGGGTTCTTTCTTAAGCAGATCCTGGACTATCTGCTTAAACATCAAAGTGGGATCTATGATATATGCGGATTTAAATCTTGCGATCTTGAATTTATAGCTGCTAACTGGAAGTTTCCACATAGAAGCTAACTTTTCTAGTTTTATCGCAAGCTCCGCTTCAAAATTAGCTTTGTATCTGGCTAAAACCAGGCTTGCCGCGGCATCAAAAAGCCTACCGATACTGCTTGAAAGCGGAGAGTTTAATCCCGATAAAAGCATTTTTTTTAGAACCGCCCATTTCTTCTTATCTATACCTTTAATAAAATCAATCTTCAGGCCCCAAAATTTTTCTTTGTATATTAAGTAAAGCCAAACCAAGGAGAGCCTGTAGGGTTCGCTTATAGCCTTTTCTCCTCCCAGTAAAGGAACCTCTTTAAGATGGGCGATCCTGATAAAATTTTTGTAATCACAGATCAAAAACTCCGCACCCCAGAGTTTATTATCAGTCCCTAAGCCAGTCCCGTCAAAGGCTGCACCAATTACCTTTTGATTCTTCATTCCATTCTCTGCCATACAGGAAGCAATATGAGCGTGATGATGCTGAACAGCTAACAGCTTAAAGCTATCGGCTGACAGCCGATAAGCATATTTTGTTGATTGATATTCAGGGTGTATATCATGTGCTACTATTTTTGGTTTCTGGTTGAGGAAACTCTTCAGGTTTCTCTGAAAGATTGCAAAATCACCGGGGTGATTTAAATCCGAATGCATTGAGCTTAGTAGGGCTAGATTATTTTTCGCAAAACAAACAGTGTTTTTACTCTGGCTGCCCATAGCTAAAATCGGCTTCTTTAAACTTAGCGGTAATTTTATCTTTTGTCTCTTCATTGCTTGGCGTACTTTTTCATTAAGAATTCTGTTATGCTATTATTTCCTTTATTGCCGATCTTATTTTTCTCTATAGATGCCAAAGGCATGATTCCGATCAGAGAATTGGTCAAGAATGCTTCGTCGGCACCTAAGAGGTCCTGAATCGTCAGGCTGCTTTCGTAAACCTTAAGCTTATTCTTTTTTGCAAGGCTCAGTATGGCCTGGCGGGTAATACCTGCCAGACAGCCGCATTCCAAGGAAGGAGTAAATATTTCTTTTCCTTGTACTAGGAATATATTGCTCCGGCTGGCCTCTGTAATGTAACCGCGGTTATTCAAAATAAGCGCTTCGTCAAATCCTTTATTTTTCGCTTCTTTAAAACTGGTTTCATATAAAATCCTGTTGGTTGTTTTTATCCGCGCTAACAAAGAATTCTCATCCTGCCTGAGGCTTGATATCTTAACGCTAAATCCCCTTTTATATTTTTGTACTGAGTAAGGATGGTATTTCTTAACTACTACCAACACATCAACTCCACACTCTGCCTTAGAGATAGTTAATCTTAGATAAGCGTCTTTAAAACCATTTATTCTAACTGCCTGCTTGATAATTTTCTTTAGTTTTTCAATAGAATAATCAAAGGGTAACTGAATAAATTTAGATGAATACTTGATCCTCTCTAGATGCTTATCTAAATAGGCAATTTCTCCCTGATTCGCGCGCATCGTCTCGAATAATCCTAAGCCATGCAAGAATCCCGGAGAAGAAACTGATACCTTGCCTTCTTGCAGAGGTAAAAATCCATTATTCAAGAAGATAGTTTCTTTCATCCGTTTATTGCCCCAATCATTGCTTTAGCTTTGACTAAAGTCTCCCTATACTCTGCTTCCGGCTGTGAATCTGCAACAATCCCCCCTCCCACGCTGAAATAAAGATTGTTTCCTCTCTTTAAAATAGTGCGGATTAAAACATTGAAATCCATGTTTCCGGAAAAACTTAAATACCCCAGAGAACCGGTATAAATACAACGTCTATCCGGCTCCAACTCCTCAATTATCTCCATTGCCCTCAATTTCGGGCAGCCGGTAATCGAACCGCCGGGAAAAGAAGCACGTAGTAAATCGATCCTGTCTTTATTCTTATGTAAAGATCCGCTGACCGTGGCGGTAGTCTGAAATACCGTATTATATTCCTCTAATTCCCTTAATTTATTGACTTTTATAGAATCATATTTACATACCCTTCCCAGGTCGTTCCTCTCTAAATCGACGATCATTGTAAGTTCTGCCCTATCCTTGGAACTTGCCAGCAGCTGATCTCTTAAAAGCGAATCTCTCCTCCCGGTTGTGCCGCGAGGACGTGTTCCCTTCATCGGACGGGTACTAACAATACCATCTTCTAATTTTAAGAATCTTTCCGGAGAAGAACTTAAGATCCTAAACCCTCCGGCATCAAAATATGCACTGAAAAAAGACGGGCTTAATTTACGCAGGCGCTGATAAATCTCTATATCTGAGGAATCAGACTCTGCGTGAAACCGCTGTGAAAGATTTACCTGATAAATATCCCCATTCTTTATATATAGCTTCGCTTTCTTAACAGCTTGCAGATAATCCTCTTTGCGGAAATTTGATTTTAACTTTACTGTTTTGTTTTTATTTGTGCAATCTTTGGCACCGGGCTTGTAACAAGAAACTTGAGAAAGTAAATTTTCCAGTTTCTTTAAGTTAGACTCGACAAGAGACTTTTGCAGATGATATTTTTTTTCAGGGAAACCGATAGCAAATATATCGAGCGTTCTTTTAAGATTATCGATAATCAGTATTGTGTTATAAAAACAAAAAGAAGCGCCCGGGATCTCTAGATCCCTGAGATTTGACCTTTTTATTTTCTTCTCTAACAAAACCCCTAAATCGTAACCAAGATAACCTACGGCTCCTCCCAAGAAAGGAGGCATATTTTTAGGAGCATTTATCCTGTAGCTATCCAATAACTCTCTTAGCTTCTTGAAGGGCAATTGATTTTTTGTTCTCAATATATAAAAAGGATCTACCCCTAAAAAAGAATACCTGCCTAAAGAATTAAAGGCAAGGCTGCTATCTAGAAAAAAACAATTCCTCCGGCCTGCTAAGGCCTTCAGGAAATTAATCGGATCGACGCTTAATTTATATGATTTCCAGTTGTAATATGCCATCAGTTCTAAAAGTACGCTCTTCGTTCCTTAAAGAGCAAAAGCCCACTAAATAGCTGTTATTTCTCTCCTGCTTAATTTCTTTTGGCAGGACCTCCCTCTCAGATACCTTTGCGTTGGAACTGGAAATATACTTTATCCTTAGTTTAACACCCAGGTCGATCGCCTGTTGTATCTGGGATATCTTTTGGTTATTTATATTATCCAACAGCCTACGATTAACGCTAAATAGGCTCCTGAAATTTATGAAATCATCTATTCCTTTGGCCTTTAGCATTTCTTTTAGTTGATAAAATACATCTAAGGTGAGTTCTACGTCAGCAAATGCTCGGTGCTCCTGCTTTCTCTTAATGCCGAATTTATCTGCGACGAACCAGAGTGCGTGGCGTTCTAATCCGGGTAAAAGCCTCCTTGCCATTTTTAATATATCTACGATCTCAACGCTTTCTAGTATACCCTGGCCGATCAATTCCAGTTCTTTACTGATAAATTCCATATCAAAGGGTGCGTTATAAGAACAAAGACAGCTGCCTTTTATGAAATCTAAGAATTTTGGTATAATTTTGTCAGCTGTAGGCGCTTCCTTAAGCATCTCTTGGGTGATTTTATTGACCTGGAATGCTGCTTCTGAAATATCTCTCTGAGGATTGATCAAAGATTGTAATGTAGCAATTCTCTGATCGCCTCTAAATTTTATCGCTGCAATCTCTATGATCCTATCCCCGGCTTCCGGACTAAGCCCTGTGGTTTCGGTATCGAAAATTGTAAATTCTATCTCATTGAGATTCTTGCTCATCTTGAATATACCTGGGGGCACCCTTCCTCACGCCTCAGAAGACGCTTCTGCTTTGGGAGTGAAGACGCCTCTGCTTTGGGCTAGAAGACGCTTCTATTTGTGTTTGTGGATGATGTAGCTGGGAATCAATCTTATCGGCCGGTAAGAGAGCTTGACCGGCTTGAGATTATCCAATCCCAAATCATCCATAATATTGATATATTTGTAATCTTTTAATTCGCGGCAAAATTCGGCAAAGATAAACTGAGGGAGCCCCTTTAAAGAAAGATCGCATATCTCATAGAGTATACAAAATGTATCTTGATTCAATTCCATTCCTAAAGTAAACGCCTTTATCTCTCCTCCCATTCTTACGACTCTTGCGATAAAGTTCAAACTAGAATAATTTTCCAGGGCTAACTTTAGAGAATTCCCGCTATCCGCAAGCATACTCTGATAGATATAATTTTCATACTTGGCTTTGCGCCCTCCCATCCAACTCTCATAGAGCCTCAAACATCCACCCCTGTACTTTATAGAAAATGGAAGATATTGAAAATCATAATTCTTTAGGAAATAGTTAAAGTTTGCCCGTTTTGACTTGAATCTATCACCCCGCATATCAACCAAATCATCCCGCAGGCACAGATAATCACAAGACTTCGTATTGTAATTATAACCTAATTTTCTATAAAAAGGCAGGCCATTCTCTTCGAGATTCTCGATCCTGGATATATCCCTATTCTTATTGAATCCGTTCATGATCCTGAAGGATTCTTCTACGGCCGCTTTATTATTATTTTTTCCTAAAGGTGGGAGGTAGAGAAAACAACCAAGGCTATCTTTAAAAAATACACAAAGGCTATCCTGAATTACCGCCCACCTGATATCGAAAAGACCGCTCCAGATATAAACATTCTCAAAAGAATAAGTTGATAATTCGTGCCGGGTAAATGCCAGGTACTGAGAAAATATCTTCTTATCTTTAAGAGATAATTTATTCAGCCTCATCAAGAGCCTGTAATTCCATGAGGTCGAAGACTTCTGCGTATGCCTGGATTATCTGGGGATTTTCTTTGAAAACCTTCCGCTGTTTAGGCGAGTTAAGAAAATCAGTTAAGTAGCTGGTATATTCCTTAAAGGCTTTGGTATTGACGTTTTTCTTTGCGTAAGGACAACTCAGGTCAACTGTTAAGAGCACCTTTTCTTCCCGGAAACTTATCAGAAAGGGATATAGCTGGCACTCAAAGGGCCTAAAACTATAAGTCTTGCAATTGTTATCCTTAGTATTAAAAAACGGGCAGATGAACCCCTCCTGTTCCGGATCAAGAATCAACCCAAGCCTTCTCTCCATAGAAAGAGTAGAGGGGGGAATATCTTTTCTATCTAATAAGCTCTGTATCTCTTCATCCAAAAGACATGGAGCCCATACAGAAGACTGCTCTCTGAATCTGCAGCAGCCCTGGCATTTTAAACAAAATCCTTCAGGGATTAACTGTTTGATCACTTGACAATACTGTCTAATTTAACCTTTCTTTGAGGAATAATAATACAGATGCCCTCATCGTCGGAAGCGGCGAGGATCATTCCCTGGCTTTCTACTCCCCTTAATTGCGCCGGTTCTAAATTATCCACTACTACGACTTGCTTACCCACTAACTCCTCTTTCTTATAAGAGTTCTTAATCCCTGCGACAACCTGCTTCGTCCTATCCCCCAAATCAACCGTAATCACATATAGCCTGTCAGCGTTTGGGTGATCATTCACCTCTTTAATTTCGGCAACCTTAAATTCTAACTTCTTAAAATCTTCAAAACTGACCATTTTGTTCCTCCTTTGGTTCTCGAGCACACAAGTATTAATTTTGCCCGAAGTTGTCACCAGCCGAACTTCACAATACCAGACAATACCACTACTTGTGAAGCTTTATATCTGCCGCGGTAAAGGCGGCTTTATCCAATTGGGCTAATTTTTTAACAAAGTTCTTGACAAATAACGTTTCGTAAGGTATATTTAAAAATGCTGGCGTTGACTGGGTCGATGGCTCGCATTTTTTATTTCTGCGTAAAAATGTCCTTGACAAACAACGGTTTTCCATGTATATTTTATATAGAATTTGAATTAAGGGACTGGGGATTCCCGGTCGGCAAAAAGCTCTGATGTAAATCGGAGCTTTTTGTTTTTATGGGAATATTTTTAATCCTTGTATCCACCCTTTACCCTTGTAAAATTTCGTCTTAATAATATCGTATGCTGGATTTGGCTTATTAGGATTATGTATATACCGAGCAACTGGATAGGCTGCCAAATCCGCTAACTGCGTGCCTATAACATTCATCATCTTAGGAACAAATTTCAGCCTGAAATTTATCTTTTTAAATCGATCTACGGGTAAGTAATTGGTACCCTGATTAGCAATCCGTAAAAAACTTAACATCAACTCATCATCTTCCTTTTTCCCACGGCTCTCTGCGATCAACTGAACTTTGCTTTGTTGCTTTTCTTCAAGTAAAGGTAAAAGTCTCTCCATGCAAAACGTCATTGCCAAATCATAAGGGTTATCTGCGAATATACCATATTTTTCTTTATGATTCTGCTTTTTTATCACAGAAACTATTAACTGATAATCTGAATCCGACATTATTAGATTTAGTTTCTTATAAAATTCCTCTCGTTTGACAGGATCAGTAAGAATACCGAAATCTCGCTGGGCTTTGCGTATATCCCGTGAATGAATGATAACTGCCTCATGCCCGAAAAAATCCATTTTGAACTGATTAATTGCCGGGGAAATTTTCTGATTATATATAGTTTCCTCGCAAATAAACATTGCCAGAGCAAAGAATGGAAAATCCTTGTCAACAAGTTCAAGTGAATGATCACCGCTT